>JBBSAX010000027.1:0-33425 GCA_038251885.1 Pyrinomonadales bacterium
GCGGTTTCGACTTCAAAACCATCGGCTTCAAGATTAAACTGCAAGCCGTCTGCTAAATGTTTTTCGTCCTCGACAATTAAAATTTTCATATCAATTTTTTCACTTTAAATAGACTTTATATTCAAAAAATCAATTAACAGTTCACCATTTACAACGCACCATTTTTCTCCATTTTCGGCAAACGCACGATAAATGTCGTTCCTTTGTCCTCGCCTTTGCTTTCGACAAAGATGTTTCCGCCGTGTTTTTTGATAATCGAACGCGAAATATAAAGTCCCAAACCTGTGCCTTTTGCTTTTTGCGTCGAAATATTCGGCACACGGTAAAAGCGGTTAAAGACTCTTTTTAATTGGTTTGGAGCGATGCCGACACCTGAATCTTTAATTAAAATTTCCGTAAATTTTTTATTGAATTCGGTTAATTTAACCAGAATTTTTATTTCGTCTTTTGAATATTTTACAGCGTTATCCAAAATATTTGTCAAAACGGTTTGGAGTTCGGCATAATCACCTGAAATAACTATGTTTTTTGCAGCTTCGATGAGTTTTATCTCGTCATTTAAATTGTAGCGCGATTTGATAATTGCAATACATTCTTTCAAAAGTTTGCCAAGTTCGATTTCAGAGATATTCAACAGACGATTGCGGTCTTTCGTGCGGCTCGCCTGCAGAACTTGTTCGACCGTCGTTAAAAGTCGGTTGCTGTCGGAAAGCATTACTTCATAAAATTCCTTACGTTTTTCTTCCGTAACTTCGCGTGTTTTCAAGGTTTCAAGATAAAGTCTGATTGACGCGATCGGCGTTTTTAATTCGTGCGTTACGGCATTTAAGAAAGCGTCTTGCTGTTCGTTACGGCGTATTTCGCGGATCAAGAAAATCATATTCAAAGTTAATCCGGTAATAATCAAAGCGAAAAAAATCACGCCGAAAACAAGCACAGCGACTTCGCGCAGATTGAGCAGAACCCAGCCGACATTGAGCGCAACTGCCAGAGCAATTAACGTAATTCCCAAAATTAAAACGACAACTGCCGCTTTTCGACGACCTGCAACTCGCATTCTTAAATTCTAAAGGTAAAAGTAAAAAGGTAAAAGGTAAAAGGTAAAACTCATTTTTGTTTTACCTTTTACCTTTTATCCTTTGCTTTATTTTTACCTTAAATTCCTTCGCTCAAAGGCTCTGCCTGAATACCGTCCACTCTTTCAACTTCTTCTTTGAGTTTATAAGCATAAACTTTTTTGACTAAACCGAGTTTTCGCATAATTACGAGTTGAACCCAATTTACGTCGAATTCATACCACGCTAAACCGTGTTTTGCCGAACGCGGATGCGCGTGATGATTATTATGCCAACCTTCACCGAAGGTCAGGGCGGCAACCAAACCGTTGTTGCGCGAATCGTCATTTGTTTCAAAACGGCGCGTTCCCCAGAGATGTGTTGCCGAATTAACAAGCCAGGTAAAGTGCCAGCCGCAAACATTTCTCAGGAAGATTCCCCATAAAACCATCGTCCAGCCGCCGATCGCAAATAAAATTGCGCCGACAAGTATCGGAGTTACCCAATAATAATTGTTCATAAAGACGTGAACTTTGTCCTTCATCAAATCCGGCGCATAACGACGCATTGTTTCATCATCTTTAACCTGCGCTTCGCCTTGCAGAATCCAGCCGATATGCGACCAGATCGTGCCGCCGCGCGGACTGTGCGGATCGTTTTCGGTTTCGGTGAATTTATGATGAATACGATGTGTCGCTACCCACGTGATCGCGCCCGCCTGAAGCGCAAGCGTTCCGCAAAATGTCATAAAATACTCCAGCCATTTCGGAGCTTTAAATCCGCCGTGCGTTAAAAGACGGTGAAATCCTAAACCGACACCCCAACTTGCGGCAATCCACCATGTGATAAATCCGGCAAGCAAATTTGACCAACTAAATTCAAATAAAGCCCAAATTGCAAAAGCGTGAAAGACGATCATTGCCGTAATTGTCGTCCATTGCAATTTAGCTGATTTTGCGTGCTTAAATTTTAATGCGTTTTCCATTATAAATCCCCTCTTAATCCTGTATTATTGCTGCGCGCAAATTCTGCGCTGATTAAATCCTAACAGGTTTTAGAGAGAACAAATGTAAGAGTTTTGTAATAGATGTTTTGCAGAGAATTTATGATTTATGAAGATAGAGATTTCTTATAAAAAAGGTGGACAAACTTTAAAGTTTGTCCACCTTTTTTATCGAAATCAATTATTGAAAGTTGCAGAAAATTTAAAACTCATAGATTGTTTTTACTTGATTCTGCAAATTAATTCAAACTAATTAAAATACATAAGCAGCAACCGGATTATCTCCTGTTGAACCTAGTCCGTATGTTGTTATTGCGGCGTTACCGGATTGTCGGACATAGAAGATACCGTTTCTCCAAACAGCAGCGTCAGTTTTGCCATCGCCGTCATAATCGCCCGGAACTACGGTATCGGAAGATAAACCGAATACAATTTGCTGGAAAGTACCGCCGCTGCTCGGCAAATAATACCAATTAAATGTTCCGCCGGAATTTCTAACAACTGCAAAATCAGTTTTGCCGTCGCTGTCATAATCACCCGGAACAACTCGATCTGTAGGTGTTCCAAAGGTGGTAACCGAAGTTCCTCCCGACGAATTTAAAGCCCAGAAATTAGCTTGTCCGCCTGTTCCGGCTCTTTGAATGACAAAATCGTTTTTGCCGTCGCCGTTATAATCTCCCGGTGCCGGGAAATCCCCGTTAATACCCCATTGAATATATGAGACATTGTTTGAAGGATTGCTCAAACTACCGCGGTAAAACCAAGTACTTTGCGCCCCGGCAGCTGCTCCGGCACGATAAACTGCAACATCATCTTTGCCGTCGCCGTCGTAATCTCCAACCACACGCGGATTGTCTCCGGTTTGACCAAAAGTGTCAATGCGAACGGTAAAACCGTTGCTCTGTAAAATATAGAAAGCCGCCACAGTCGGCGCACCCGGTCTCCAAATAGCAATGTCGGTTTTGTTGTCGCCGTCGTAATCAGCCGGAACAATCAAATCGGTTCCTATTCCCCATTGAAATGCTTTAATCCCATTGTTAATGCTTGAATTATAAAACCAAGTAAGCTGTCCGCCGGAACCACCACCTGTATTTCTAACAACGGCAAAATCGGTTTTGCCATCGCCATCAAAATCTACAACGTGCTGCGTCGGTGCAGGAGCAGATGCTTGAGTAATGCTTGCCCAGGTAGTTCCGATACGAATACCGTCAACTTTTACAGTCGGAGAAGTTGTTGCAGTTCCTTGCCGTAAAGCGACTGTTCCAGGATTAATATCCGTGGCAGTAACATCTAAAGCAGACACTGTCGGTGCGGGTTCTGTTGCGGGCGTTGTCGTGCTGACGAAAAGATTAACTGTATCATTTGTCGCGCCATCTACAATAGTATATTTTACGACCAGTAAATAGGTTGTGTTTAGTGCATAACTAAACGGTGTGAAACCAACGCTCGTATCATTTGTTCCGGCTTTTGAAATGCCGAAAGCAATATTATTTGAAGCATCTTTTTTAATAAAAACCCTGCCTCTGAAACTCGTGCCGATTGGATCAGGCGATAGGTGAAAAAAATAGCCGCCAATTGCGTCAACTGCGGCATCACTCACATTAACCAGAAAACCGGCATAAACTGTACCGGAAGATTGAACCGGATAAGCTCGATTGACATCTTCGCCGCTTGTGGTCATTGAAACGGCGTTTCCAATACCCGATGAAGGATAGCCTGTTAAGGTCAAGCCCGGGGATGACGTGATAAGAGAGTTTGTCCCTTCACCACTCTGTGCCGCCCAACCATTCGCGGTTAATAATGATCCGGCCGGATATGTAAAATCTTCAACGAGAAGCGGAGTTTGAGCAAAAACGTTGGTGCTAACTAAAGTTGTGCTTAAAGCTATTGCTAAAACAAACAAAATACCAAAAGTAAATTTTCCTTTCATAATTCTCCTTTTAACTTTTAATTTATAATTTCATGACGCACTTTTAGGGGATAGTAAAGCGCATTAATTCACACTTTTTAAGAAATTTTCTATTAAGTTTCTAAGTTTTAAATGCGATTTTCCGTAAATAGTAACACAAGTTTACTTAAAATTGTTAAACTGAATAACTTAAAAATAATTAAATTTTTGTTACAATGAATAAAAATTCAGCGAGGTCATAACAGATGCAGGTCAGAATGTGTTTTGTTCTAATAATTTTTATTTGCAGTAGTGTATGTGCGATTCAGGCACAGATTAAAAATCCTCCGAAAATAGAGGAAGATGATGAGATCATCAAAATCGAAACACAGCTTGTTGATGTGCCGCTTGTCGTGATGGACAAAGCCGGAAAGCCTTTGCTTAATCTGAAACAGAACAATTTTGTTATTTATGAAGACGGCAAAAAACAGGAATTGACGGATTTTTCGACGACGACCGCGCCGTTTGAAGTCGCGCTTCTGCTCGACACTTCGGGTTCGACACGCGGAGATTTAAGATTAATCCAACGTGCCGCCGCAAGTTTTATCGCTTCTCTGCGAAGCGGCGACAAAGTTTCGATCATTGCCTTTGAAAGCACGAGCAGAGATGGAAAATCAGTCGCCGTCAGCGACGTTTTAACGCCGCTGACCGATGATCGTGCAAAATTAAATGATGCGCTCACAGAAGTTAAAATGAGTAACGGAACGCCTTATTATGACGGTTTATTAAGCATTGTTGATAAAGTTTTCAATGAAAAACCGAAAGATCAATTTCGCGGCAGGCGTGCTATTGTCGCGTTGACTGACGGCGTTGATTCTTCGAGCGATTCCGATTTTGACGAAGTGCGCGAAGAACTGGAAACTCTCGGCGTTGCCGTTTATTTTGTACAGGTTGATACACGCGAATATTTTGAAGAAGAACTTCTTGGCGATTGCGAAACTTCCGTGCGTTTTTCAAAAGCGCAGATCAAACGTTATTACAGAACATTTTACCCGAAATCAAACGTCGAAAAGGTCAGCGATTTCTGCAAACTCGGCGATTTTGAACGGCTTGACATCAGCAAGAATTTGTATCAATTAGCAAACGCCGAAATGCAAAGTCTGGCAAAAAAATCGGGCGGCAAGGTTTTTCCCGTAATGAGTTTGAGCGACGCGCGTTCGGCATTTAACGAAGTTGCCGCCGAACTCGGCACGAAATATTCGCTCGGTTATTATTCGACAAATCAAAAACGCGACGGTGCTTACCGAAAAATTACTGTCGAATTAAAAGGCGTTCCAATCGGCGCACAAATCCGCGCCCGCGACGGTTACACCGCCCCGGAGAATTAAATTATCCGCAGATAAACACGGTCACACACAGATAGTTTTTGATTTTATCTTAATTTATCTGTGTTAATCCGTGTGCATCTGTGGATAAATTTTCTTATTATTAGATTATGAAAACGAAATTTGGACGAATTGTTTTGATGGTTTTGGATAGCGCGGGAATAGGAGCGATGCCTGACGCGCCTGAATGGGGCGACGCGGGCGCGGACACTTTGGGAAATGTTTTAAAATCGCGCAAGGTAAATCTGCCTAACTTACAAAAATTGGGTTTGGGAAATATCCGCGAATTAAATGAACTACCGGCAATCGAAAATCCAATCGGAAGTTATGGCAAATGCACCTTAAAATCGAACGGCAAAGACACGACGACCGGACATTGGGAAATGGCTGGAATCATTCTCGAAAAAGCATTTCCGACTTTTCCACAGGGTTTTCCACAACCTGTCATTGATGAGTTTGTCGAAAAAGCAAGCGTTCCCGGCGTTCTCGGAAACATTCCCGCAAGCGGCACGGAAATCATTAAAGATTTTGGCGAAGAACACATCAAAACCGGCAAACCGATTGTTTATACGTCCGCCGATTCTGTTTTTCAGATCGCCGCGCACGAAGAAGTTATTCCCATCGAACGTCAATACGAAATCTGCGAAATCGCCCGCAAAATGCTCGACGGCGAACAGTTTCGCGTCGGTCGCGTAATCGCGCGTCCGTTCACCGGAGAAACCGCCGAAACATTCACGCGCACCGAAAACCGCCACGATTACGCCGTCCCGCCGCCGAACGAAAACTTGCTGCCGCTGATGAAAGAAAAAGGTTTAGATGTCGTCTGCATCGGCAAGATCGCTTCGATCTACGATTCCGTCGGCGTAACCGAAGATTTGACCGCAAAGAATAACGAACAATCAATTGACCAAACAATCAACGCGCTAAATTCAGACGCACGCGGTTTGATCTTCTCGAATCTCGTAGATTTCGATATGCTCTACGGACACCGCCGCAACGTCGAAGGCTACGCCAAAGCCTTAGAAGATTTCGACCAACGCTTGCCCGAAATTTACGATGCAATGAGCGAAGACGACCTCTTCATCATCACCGCCGACCACGGCAACGATCCGACCTTTCCCGGCTCAGACCACACCCGCGAATATTGTCTTTTATTATGCTACGGCAAAAACGCCAAACAAGGCGTAAATCTCGGAACACGCCAAAGCCTTTCAGATATTGGTCAAACAATCGCCGAAAATTTCGGAATTGAATTAAAAGACGGTGTGAGTTTTTTAAGAGAAATGTAAATAGATGTTTGCAAAAGTCCGCGACAAAATGCGTGAAAAAGTTCGCAATCTCGAATATGTAATGACGATTCACGCCGAAGAAGAAATGGAAAATGATAATTTTTCCATCCTTGATGTTGAAAACGGAATTTTAACAGGCGAAATTGTAGAACGTCAGAAAGATGCAGAAACGGATGAATGGAAATATCTGTTTGCAGGCAAAACTTTTGATGACGATGATATTGTTATTGTAGTAAAATTAAGCGAAACCGATAAACTGGTTATTATTACTGTGTATTTAGAAAATTATGAACTCGAAAACTAACGAAATGATTTGCGATATTTGCGGAAAACAAGGAGCAAGAACAATTCACATTTCAAAAAGCTACGGCAAAGGCGAAAATCTTCTCGTTATTGAAAATGTTCCCATAATTTCCTGTCCGCATTGCGGAGAAAGCTACTTGACTGCAAAAACTCTCCGCGAAATTGATAACATCAAACGCAATCGCACAAATATCGCCATTGAACGTCCTGTTCCCGTTGCTGTTCTTGCATAAAATTTTTCAGACATCGGGCAAACCATCGCGGAAAATTTTGGAATTGAATTAAAAGACGGTGTAAGTTTTTTAGAAGAAATTTAATCTTAAAATCTCCTATATTTCTTTCAATTGTTAATCATTTTAAATGATAAAAAAGGTAAGCAATGATATAATAAATCAGTTTGGGAAAATAGTTTTTGAGCGGTTTACTTACACGATTTTAATCATCAAAACTTTGAAATAACGGAGAGAAAAAAATGGCTTCGTCCAGCCAAATTAAAGCATTACTAAAGAGTTATATTGATAGCGATGATTCACGATTTTATGCAACAGCGATGCAACTTGCCGCTGACGAAGCTAAACGTGGACATGGTAAAGTTGCGAGTGAAATTCGTAAGTTAATTGATGACGCTCGTTCTTTAAAAACATCGCTTCCATCTCATAAATTCCCAACACTTATTGTCCGCCCAAACAAAGAACTTTCAGATTTACTTTCAGTTTCCTATCCCAAAATACTTTTGGCAGATATGACACTTGAGCCGAAACTTTTGGTTCGGATTCAAAGATTACTTGAAGAGCAAAGAAACATTGAAAAAATAACTGCTCACGGATTAAACCCTCGAAAACGGTTGCTTTTTACAGGACTTCCCGGATGCGGAAAAACTATGTCTGCTTCTGCAATTGCGGGTGAATTAGGACTTCCTTTATTTGTCGTTCGATTGGATGGTTTAATAACAAAATATATGGGCGAAAGCATTGCCAAACTTAGGGCAATTTTTGATTCCATTCAAAACACGAGAGCAGTTTATTTGTTCGATGAATTCGATTCAATCGGGACACATCGCGGCGTGACTAATGATGTCGGTGAAATAAAACGAATTTTGAATAGCTTTTTGATGTATATCGAGGAAGACCATTCAAACAGTATAATTATTGCCGCGACAAATCATCCGCAAAGTCTTGACTACGCTCTGTTCCGCAGATTCGATGAATTGTTGGAGTTTGAAAGTCCGACAAAAGAATTGATTGCCGAATTTCTGCGTAAAAGATTGTCGGAATACAAAATCAATAAAAAGGATATTACAAAACTTAGTAGTGAAGCCGAAAGATTAAGTTTTGCAGATATTGAAATCGCTTGTGATGACGCTGTTAAGTTGGCAATTCTTAGTAATCGTAAATCAATCAAATTAGAAGAATTAAATAAAACTTTAGAGGAGCGAGTATCTTTCCACGGAAAATATAAAAAATCCATCTGATTAAAATTCCTATGAAAAAGCATCTCATTCTTAGAAATAATTCTGAAACTGAAAAATTTACGAATCCTCAAGGCGGTCGCGGCACATTTGTTTTACCTCAAAGAGATCGAAATCTCCACAGTCAAAATTTATTACTTCAAATTTCAGAAATCAGACAAAACGCTGCTAATGTTCAACAATTACTTCCGTTTCAAAATGGATATTATGCGGAAATTAAAGGCGAGCCGAATTTTTCCTTGAATCTCAAGAGTATTGAAACGGACGGACGTGAGTTAGTTTCCGTAAAAACTGTCGGAAATACAGAAATTGCAACTGTTTTTCTGGATGAAGCAAAACTTTCAAAATTAGAAGAGAAAATACAAAAGTATCAAACCGAAGATAGCGTAAGGCTGAGAAAAGACGGAACCGAAAGTAGAAAACCACAAAACAAACCACTCATTGAAAGCATTTCTGAGATCAATCTTGCTTCAACTCGTTCTCTGTGGACTGACGAAACAACTTTCCCTGCTGAAAATAAGAATATTCGATGGGAAGTGTGGCTTAGAGCAGGTGAAAACGAAGAAGAACGAAATCAAGTTATTGAACTATTTTATGAAGCAACACACGAAGCACAACTGCAAACAAGTTCTAAAGAAATTCGTTTTCCCGAAAGCACAGTTGTTTTAGTTCAAGCAACCGCAAAACAAATTAGCCAAATTCTCTATCCGCTTAATATTCTTTCCGAACTAAGAAAAGCAGTTGACACCGCTGATTTTTTTCTTGGTTTAGGTAGAGATGAAGAACAAGATTGGGTTGACGATGCCGTTAACCGTATTGAGCCGCCTGTCGAGGATGCTCCTGCCGTTTGTCTGCTTGATACAGGCGTAAATTATGAACATCCTTTGCTCAATACGGCAATGGATTCGACCGATATGGACGCATACAATCCTGATTGGCTGATTACCGACCATGACGGACACGGAACAGGAATGGCAGGATTAAGTCTTCACAGCGATTTAGTTGAATTACTTGCTTCCGCAAACCAAATCCCACTTCAACATCGAATTGAATCAGTTAAAATTTTGCCGCCTGTCGGAGAAAACCCCACAGAACTTTACGGTGAAATTACCAGAGAATGTGTAGCCAGAGCAGAAATTTTCGCTCCAAACAGAAACCGTGTAATCTGTCTTGCCGTTACTTCTTCGCAACACAGATTCAGAGGAATTCCATCTTCTTGGTCAGCCGTAATTGATGAAATTTCGTCGGCAAGTAATGAAGAAGATAAAAAGCCGCGTCTGTTTTTCATATCAGCCGGAAATGCTAATCAAAATGCCTGTGTAAATTATCCTGCAAGTAATTTTTCTGATGAAATTCATAATCCGGCACAATCATTTAATGCTATAACTGTCGGTGCATATACAGACAAGGTTATTATTGACCAAAATTCACCTTATTTTGGAAGTCAGCCACTTGCTCCGCGTGGCGGATTGTGTCCATACAGCACGACCTCAATTAAGTGGAAAGACGAATGGGCAAATAAACCCGATGTTGTAATGGAAGGTGGGAATTTAGTTTCGCATCCGCACACGCCTTTTCAAACTCCATCACTGCGATTATTAACAACAAACAGCGATTGGCAACAAAAATATTTAACTGATTTTGGTGAAACAAGTGCGGCAACAGCTTTAGCATCTCGCATCGGTGCTTTGATATTAGCTGAATATCCAAATTTTCGAGCGGAATCAGTTCGCGGTTTGATTATTCATTCCGCAAATTGGACATCGCAGATGAAAAGCGAATATCCGAACAATAATCAAACTGATAAGAGAAATCTTTTAAGATGTTACGGTTACGGCGTTCCAAATTTAGAGGAAGCATTGTATAGCGCAAAAAACTCTGTAACCCTTATTGCCGAAGACAGTTTATATCCTTTCATAAAAAAAGGCAGTAACGACGCAAAAGTTAATGAAATGAACCTTCACGAAATCCCTTGGGCAAAAGATATTTTGCTTGGATTGGGTGAATTAGAAGTTGAGATGAGAGTAACGCTTTCATACTTTATTGAGCCAAACCCGAGTAAAAAAGGTTATAAAAATAAACATCGTTATACTTCTCATCAATTAAAGTTTGCAACGATGAAACCAAACGAAGAAAAAGATGAATTTCGGAAAAGGATAAACAAAGCGGTTAGAGAAGAAAATGAAAAATCGTCAGGTGTTGATAAAGGTTGGATTATTGGTGACAAACTACGTCATAAAGGAAGCGTTCACTCCGATATGTGGAAAGGAACAGCGGCAGATTTAGCAACAAAAAACGTGATTGCCGTTTATCCGGTCGGCGGTTGGTGGAAAGAATTGAAACGCCAAGCAAAATGGAATTCAATCGCCAATTACTCTCTAATTGTTTCAATTAAAACCCAAAAAACGGAAGTTGATATTTATACACCTATTGAGAATCAAATGATGATTCCAATTGAGGTTTAAAAACTAATGAATGCCTTTCAGTTTTAAAGAATATCTCGAATCCGAACGCAAAGCCGACGAGCGGAGCGAATTTATTGACGGCGAGATTTACGCGATGGCTGGCGAAAGCGGTAGGCACGGCGATATTTCGACAAATCTGACGATGCTCATTGCCAGCCAACTTCGCGGTTCGGAATGTCGGGCGCGAACGAAAGATACAAAGGTCAAAAGCGGTGCATTGCAGAGTCGTTTTGGCAAAGGAATGATTTCTTATCCTGATATAGTCGTGATTTGCGGTGCGCCGGAATATCACGATAAATTTAAGGATATTGTGCTGAATCCGGCGGTGATTATCGAAGTTTTATCCGAATCAACCGAAGAGTTGACGCGCGGCGTGAAGTTTGTGCGTTACCGGAATTTTAATGATACTTTGACCGATTATATTTTGGTTTCGCAGGATGAACCGCGCATCGAGCATTATATCAGGCAGAAAAACGGCGATTGGTTATTGAAGGAATATTACGGTTTGGAAATGGATTTTCACATTAGTTCGATAAATTGCTCGCTCAAGTTAATAGATATTTATGAACGCATCGAATTTGAAGAAACTCAATACGATTTGTAATATTTGCGGAAAACACGGAGCAAGAATAATCTACATTTCAAAAAGCTACTGAAAAGGTAAAAATCTTCTCGCTATCGAAAATGTTCCTGTCATTTCTATTTTGAAGAAAATTATTTGAATCCTGTGTAATTAAGCCGTTTGAAATCAAAATTTAACAATTCGGAATAGATGATAGATGATGATTGATAGCTGATAGATTTAGTTCTGAATTTTATCAGTCATCATCTATTCCGAAGTATTTCCTGCATTACGCGCAGGCTTCATTTAAACATCCAACTACCCTCAATTACCGAAATGAATTTGTGATATTTGGAACATTTTGAACATTCACAGTTTATAAAGGTCTGAAGATTAAAAAAAATCTGCGAATGTTGTAATTTTGTATTATCATTATTTTATGAAAATCAGTTTTTGGCAAAAAATCTACGTATTTATTCTGTTGATTTGCGCTTTTTCGGTGGCAGGTTTGGCGCAAACCGGAACGAATTCCGACAAACCGGAAGAGTCCTATAAAATTAAGTCCGGCGATAAATTGAGTATAAAATTCTTAAATCATCCCGAACTTAATGAACCGACTTTAACGGTTCGTCCCGATGGTTTTATCAGCTTGCAGTTGATTGACGATATTAAAGCCGAAGGTTTAACGGCAACCGGATTAAAGAAAACCATTGATAAAGGTTACAGCGAAATTCTTCTGAATCCGGTAATTTCCGTCAACATTGTCGAGTTTGTGCCGCCCGCTTTTTTTATCGGCGGACAGATCAGCAAGCCCGGAAAATACTCTCTGCGTGAGGGAAACTCGATTGTTAAAGCGGTTTTTATTGCCGGCGGATTTACCAAAGATGCCAATCGGCGGTTGGTTTTATACGCCCGCGCCACCGCCGACGGGAAATGGGATGTGCGTGAAATAAATGTCTTGAAATTGATTGAAAAATTATCCGACGGTCAAGATGTCGAACTCCAAGACGGCGATTATATTTTCGTTCCCGACTCAAAACTATCCAAATTTAATAAGGCGGTCGAGAGTTTTCAGGCGGTTTTTCCGTTTCTACGGATTTTATAAAATTTGCATTCGGCAGAAAAATTTATGAGCAGTAGTCAAAATAGTTTTATCTTTAAAATTCTTAGCTCCGCTTTTTCCCACAAACTTTTGATTGCGGGAGTTTTTATTTCGGTCGTAGTTTCGGGAATGATTGTTACTTTGTTAATCACGCCGAAATATGAAGCGTCAATGGCGATAATGATTTCTCAGGAAAAAATTGACAGTCAGATAACGCCGGGTGATGCCGGTGCGGGAATGGTTTTGTCCGGTGTCAGCGACGAAGAATTTAATTCCGAACTCGAATTTTTACGAAGCAATGAGGTGATTTCCGGCGCGGTGCACGAACTTGTCGGCGTAAATTACACGCCGCCGCTCGAAACGGGTTTTGTAGCAAAATTTCGTAAAACCGTCAAAGGTCAGATCAATGAATGGCTCGGAAAAAATCAGAAAAAAACTGATTTAACAACGCTTTCGGAAGATGAACTGAAAAAAGCCATGGAGTCGGAAGTTGTCCGCGTAGCTTCAAATCTGGAAGTCGTTCCGGCAAAAAAATCACGCGTTATCAGAGTTACATACCGTGATGTTGATGCAGTCAGAGCGAAACTAATTCTTGAAAATATTTACAAAAAATACGCTGAACTTCACGTTCAGCTTGCCGAAAACCCGCAAGTTACTCAGGTTTTCAATGAGCAAACCGAAAATTACGACACAAAACTCAATTCAGCCACCAACGCGATCAAAAATTTTGACGAAAAAAACGGCTTGACGGGTTCGGAAATCAAAGTTCAGCGCGAATTGCTTTTGAAGCAATATTACGATTCGCAAGCCCAACTGAGTCAGGCGCGCACGGAAATTACGGAAACTGATCAAAAAGTCGTTGTTCTGCAAAAGCAAATTGACGAACAACCCGAACAAATTCAGACAAATTCAGTTACAAAATATGTCGGTGCGCTCGATCAGATGAAGAGCGAATTGGTGAAATTGGAACAGGAACGAACCGCGTTGATGCAGAAATATCAGCCGCAGAGCAGTTTTGTCCGCAACATCAACGAGCGCATCGAACAGATCAAGAAAAATATCGAAGCTGAACAAAAAGCTCCGCCGCAAGAGAAATCTTATTCGGTAAATGAATTAAAACGCCGGCTTGTCAGCGATTTGTATAATGCAAAATCTTCGCTTGCCGCGCTCAAACAGCGCGAAACCAATCTTGCCGCGACGTTGGGAAAATATCGCGCCGACATCGAAGCGATGAATATTAAAAGCATCGAGCGCGAAAAACTCGAAAGAGATGTTTCGATAAACGAAGAAGCCTACGTTTTATATCAGAAAAAAGCCCGCGAAAGCGAGATCGGACAAACTTTGCAGAAAAATAAATTACTGAATTTCGCCTTGGTTGATCCGCCGTTTGCCGGAAGTAATGCGGTTAATCCGAAACCGCTGATGAATCTTGTCGCGTTATCGGTAATCGGTTTATTTATAGGTTTTTGTTGCGCTGTTTTTATTGACAGAGCCACCGAAAATGTGACCGAAAACACCGATGATATAATTTTCGACCAGCGACAGTTTGAACGATATTATGACATTCCTGTTTTAGCAGTTGTGCCGGAAATTAAGGAAATCGCTATTCCCAAAGCAATTCGTCCTCTTCAACTAAAATCCGTCGAAAGATTAGTTGAAGAGCGTAAAGATTTTTAAAATCCTCGCTAAAAATGAAACTTTAAGAATGAAATTGGATAAAAAAAATGAATAGCCTAAAGCTGAAAATCAGAGAAACTCTGGTACTTTTTTATAGAATACTCGATGTCTTGTCATTATGTTTTGCGTTATGGATCGCCTTTCTTTACGGTTCGCCGCAAGGCACGGGATATGTTACAAAAGCATTTACCGAACCGGAAATGGAAAGCACGGTGTTTTTTGTCGGAGTTTTACTCAGTTGGAGTATTACGCTTTCTTCGATGTGGCTTTATCAATCGAAAAGACTGGCGCGATGGGAAGATGAATTTTGGGATGCCGTCAAAGCCGTCGGGTTTTGCACTCTGATTCTGGCAGCAATGATTCTGGTTGCCGAATGGTCAATTGTGCCGAAAAGATTTTTAGTGATTTTTGCAACTGTTTCGTTTATTCTTTTCGGTTTGATCAGAGCATACAAGCGCATCTTTCTTCGTCAATTGCGTTTGAAGGGCAGAAATCTTCGCTCGGTAATCATCGTCGGCGCAGGCGCACGCGGACAGAAAATAGCCGAACTTATCAATGAAACTCCTGACATCGGCTATAACTTTTTAGGCTTTGTGGATGACATTGAAGCGGAAAATACTCTCGGAAAAATTGATGAATTTTCTGACATTTTGGTAAAAAATGTTATTGACGAAATAATTATTTCTCTTCCGATCAAAACCTATTACGACAAAATGGAAAGTATCGCTAAAGCCGCTGAACAGCAAGGTGTTACGGTTCGCATTTATTCCGATTTGTTTAATCTGAGGCTGGCACGCGCCGTTTCCGGACAAATTAGTGAAACTCCTGTTTTATCGCTTTACACCGGACCACGGTTACACGGCAAAAGAATGATGGTTAAAAGTGTTCTGGATTTCATAATTTCGGCTATTCTGCTGATTGTTCTATCGCCGCTGATGATTTTGATTGCTTTGATTATTCGCCTGACCTCAAAAGGCGCGGCAGTTTTTGTGCAAGAAAGAATCGGGTTGAATAAGCGTCCGTTCAAAATGTTCAAATTCCGCACAATGGTAATAGATGCCGAAGCCTTGCAAGCCAATCTCGAATCGCAAAATGAAGTGGACGGACCGACCTTTAAAATCAAAAATGATCCGCGCATTACGCCGGTCGGAAAGTTTTTGCGAAAGACGAGTTTGGATGAACTGCCGCAACTCTTTAATGTTTTGCTCGGCGATCTTTCCCTTGTCGGACCGCGACCGCTTCCGTTGCGGGATGTTCAAAAGTTTGACGAATACTGGTTTAATCGTCGTTTCAGCATCAAACCGGGAATTACCTGTATCTGGCAGATTTCGGGCAGAAGCGAAACGGACTTCGACAAATGGATTTTGCAAGACCTCGAATATATTGATAAATGGTCGCTTACGCTCGACCTGAAAATTTTGCTCAAAACCCCGAAAGCCGTGATTAACGGAACGGGCGCAATGTAGAAAATTAATTCTGATGAAAATCAAAGCTGCCAAAACCGGAAATTTTTCTCTGCAAAAAAACAAATCGCTTTCTACATTGGCGGCTTGTCTTTGTATTTTGGCTTGCGCGGTCGGTGTCGGTATTGCCGCGTTAGGTTCTGGTTCGGAAAACGCTTTGATCGGAATAAGCGCGATAACAGTTGTTTTTTTTGCCGTAATTGTTTCTTTGATCTATGATTTTCCGGTAATTTTTTTAACCGAGATTTTGTTCGTTGCTTCCTTTTTCTTCAAAGGCGATGTGACAATTTTAAAGATTGACGAAGTCGAAGACCCTTCGGGCTTGAATATTTCGCTCACTTTTGTATGTGCGGTTTTCATCTTTTTAAGTGGTTTTTACACGCGCAAGCACAAAAAAGATTCGAGTGTTTTTCCTGTTTCATTTTCTATTTTGCTCTCGGCTCTGACTATTTCTGCGGCTTTATCGGCATTTTACGGAACAAACGGCAAACTCGGTTGGTTTAATTTTTTATCTTATTTATCGTCTGTTTTCATTTGTTTCGTCGTCGCTTCACACTTTGGCAACCGCGAAAAATTAAAGCAATTGGTTTTGGGTATCGCGCTCGGAATTTCATTTACAGGACTTACCGCTGTTTCGCAATTTCTGATTGATTTTCCAAAAATTCCTTTTTTCGGAACGGGAACGGAAGACGAACTTCTCTGGACCCAATCCGAACTTTTTTCGAGAGTTTCCGCATTTTTGCGAACGCCGACCGAAATGGGTTGGGTGATTTCGACTTTAATTCCAATAATTATCGCGCCGATCATCGGTTTTGCCAAAGATTTTTCATGGCTTCAGCGCGTATTTCTGGCGATTTCTGCGGGTTTGGGAATTACCGCGATTATTCTTTCACTTGCTCGCGGAAGTTGGATTGCCTTGATTGTCGGAATCGGGATCATTATTTTACTGGCTTGGAAAAACTGGGAAGTTTCCGAAAGAAAAAGTTATTTTGCGGCAATCGGCGGTTTGGTTTTGCTCGGTTCACTTGTGCTTGCACCGTTCGGAAGCCGAATTTACGAACGTCTGACGACGGACGACGGTAATTCGGCGGCGGTTCGCATTCCGCTGATGAAAGTTGCGTGGAATATTATAGAGGACAATCCGCTGATCGGGATCGGCTTAAGCGGTTATCGAACAGAGATGTATCGTTACGACGATACAAAAGAACACGTTACACAAATTTTTCCCGGAACGGTTCATAATTCATTCGCTCATATTACGGCGGAGATCGGGATTCCGGGCGGAATTTTGTTTATACTATTGCTTTTGCTTGGAGCTTTCGAGTGTTGGCAAACGATGATAGCCCGCGATAAACTATTGTTTGCATTAGCACTAGGTGCATTTGCCGGAATCGTCGCCTATGCCATCTCAGCACTGAAAGAGCCGGGCGGTTTGGGTTCGACGCGTCCGCCCGTGCGAACATTATTTATTTTGTTAGGATTTATTATGGCTACCCGCAATTGCCGGAAAAGCAAGAATAATCTGCGATAAAAGTTAGGTGTTTCTTCATTTTAAGTATGGAATCTAAAATCCAAAATCTGAAATCCAAAATCATCCAAAACTCTCTGTGGATGGTTTGGTCGGGCGCGGTCAGCATTGCCAACAGTCTCGCCGTTTGGATTTTTATGGCGCGTTGGCGCGAACCTGACGAGATCGGTAGATTTACGGTGATAATGAGCATTTATATGCTTTTTTATATGATTTGTTCGCTCGGTTTGTCGCCCTTTATCGTCAACGAAGTTTCGCGCCGACTGGCTAAAAATGAAGAGACAACCACTAAGAAGTTTATCAGTACGACGACTATTTCGCTGTTGATCTGGGGGATAATCTGTGCTGTTTTGATGACGATTTCGGGTTTTATTTTCAGTCCGTCAAATGAAGTTCGACTTTCAATTTTCATTTTATCGTTTGCAATGATTCCGACCGGCGCGATTACCTGTGCCGAATCAGTTTCGCTTTCATTCGATAGAACTCGCCTGATCGCCTTAGTTACAACGCTTGAAAATGTTCTGCGGACGATTATGCCGATTGCGTTAATTTATTTCGGTTACAGTTTGCCGGTTATTTGTGCGGCTTTTGCCTCGGTCAGATACATTTCGTTGACAGTCTATTTTTTCGCTAATTTCAAGATTTCAAAAATTTCGATTTTCGACCGCGAAATTTTCCGAAAACTGCTGAAAACCGCGCCGACGTTTGCCGGAATTACAATTCTCGCATCGCTAAATTGGCAGATTGTAACAATGTTTCTCGGACGTTTCAGCACCGAAATCGAGTCGGCAAAATACGGCGTGGCTTCGAGATTTTTGATTCCCGTAATGATTTTGATGGCTGGCTATGCGGGCGTGATTCAGCCGCTTCTAGCAAGTAAATCGGGCGAAAAACTCGGTTTGTTTTTATCGAAAATCGTGCGTAATTTATTGCTTTTAGCAACTTTTGCATCGCTTCTCGCGCCGTTCTTTTCAGAATTCGTATTGACTTTTTTATTCGGTGAAAGCTACGCGGCGAGCGCATCGGTTTTGAATATTTTGGCATTAACGGTTGTTCCTTTTTGTGCGGTGATGATCGCCGGACGCGGACTTGTCGCCACCGATTCACAGCATATTGATCTGATCGCCAATGCGGTCGGGGTTTTAATTTGCATAGTTGCCGGCGCAATTTTGATTCCGAAATACGGTGCAAACGGCGCGGCAACCGCTCAATTTCTCTCGCTTCTGGCAATGGCTTTGGTCGAAATCGGCTATCTTTCGCGGAAAATCCTTGACTTCAAAGTCTGGCGAACAACAGCATTTTCATTCGTTTGTTTATTGATGGTTTGTCTGCTTATTTGGAAATAAGCGGTTTTTAGGTTTTTATTTGACATACGTTTAATGAGCAATTTTAATTTTCAAATGAATTCAGAGGAAACACTCGGCAAACTTTCAGTTTCGCCGAAATTCAAATCCGTTCTGAATACCGAAAAAATACGCGTTTTGATGGTCGGAATGAGTTTGACCAAAACGCGCGGCGGAATTTCTACGCTCATCGGCGGTATCTTAAAGTCGGATTTGAAAGATGATTTCGTGATCGAATATATCGAATCGCAAGCCGAAGATTTTAGAAGTTTTAATAAATTACTTCTGGCGATCAAAGCGGTTTTCAAGTTTTCGGGAAAGATTCTGACGAAAAATCAGAAACTTATTTATGTTCATATCGGAAGTAACGCAAGTCTTTACCGCGAACCGTTTTTCATCGTTTTAGCAAAAATTTTCGGTAAAAAAACAGTTGCCCATTTTCACGCCGGAGATGTTGAAGAATATTTAGAAAAACAGAGCGAGATTGGGAAAAAAATTATCGCTTGGGCAATCGGTTTGAGCGATAAATTGATCGCCGTTTCGGAAAATTCGGCGCAAAAATTACGAAAACTTGCGCCGAAAAATGAAATTGAAATAATCGTAAATGCCATTGATACAAAGCCTTTTTCGTTTTCTACTGATCGTTTTGCCGAACGCGATGAATTTGTCCGAATTCTTTTTGTCGGCGCAATGGGAAAATTGAAAGGCGAAACGGATTTGGCGAATGCGATTAAATTAATTGCCGCAAAACATCCGAATTTGCGCGTTTCTTTTCTCGGTTTCGGCGGCGAAAATTTGCAAAAATATTGCGCGGAAATCAGGATTGAAAATCTGATCGAATTCGTCGGTGCGGTTTCGCTTGAGGAAAGGTTAAAATTTTTTGAAAAAGCCGATATTTTCGCGCTTCCGACCTATGCCGAAGCGATGCCTTTATCGGTGATTGAAGCGATGGCGGCGGGTTTGCCGATTGTTTCGACAAAGGTTGGCGGGATTCCCGAGTTGATTGATGAAAATGAGGAAGGTTTTTTAATCGAACCGGCGAACAGCATAAAACTCGCCGAAAAATTGTCAACTTTGATTTCCGACCAGAAATTGCGTTTGAAAATGGGTGAAAAAGCGCAGGTAAAAATCGCGGAAAGAGCTGATTTTCAAGTTTATACAAATAAATTAAGGAAATGTCTGCTCAAAATGACGAATAAGAATTAGTTTTATGGTGTCACCAAAATTATTTTTAAAAAGAAGTGTTAAATCCGTCGCAGCATTGGTACAGAATTTTCGCAAGCCTTTGCAAAATTCGGTAACGATTATCGGGTATCATCGCGTTGTTGCCGATATTCGCAAAGCGGAGAAGAATTCGATTTACGGTTTAGTAGTTTCACGGGAAACTTTCCGCGAACATTGCCGGATTTTGAAGAGGGATTTTGAGGTTATAAGCCTGACAGAAGCCGCCGAATTTCTCGAAGGCGGATCTTTTTCCGTTCGTCCGAAAGCCGTTATCACTTTTGACGACGGTTATCTAGATAATTATGAAGAAGCATTTCCCATTCTGTGTAAATTTAATTTGCCCGCAACAATTTTTCTGCCGACGATGCTGATCGGAAAAGATGAACCGCTTGCACATGACAAAGCATTTTGGCTGGCGAAAAATGCACTTGAAAAAAATATCGAACTTGAAAATGTTTTCCTGAAAGCCGGTTTAGCAAAGGAAACCGCAAATGTCTCGGATGTTTTAGAATTGACTGACAAAATCGTTTATTTGCCTGCGGAACAAAGAGATATTATTATTACCGAACTCGAAAAAATTCTCGAAATAAAACAATATCCGGTGGAATATAAACTTTTAAATTGGGATATGGTGCGCGAGATGAATAAAAACGGTATTAATTTCGGAGATCACACGGCGACGCATCCGGTTTTGCCGCTCGAAGATGAAAAATTATTTGAAAGCGAAATTTTTGAAAGTAAGAAAATTCTTGAGAAGGAACTCGGAAAGACGGTCATTTCATTTGCTTATCCGAACGGAAAATATAACGAACATATTCGCAAGCAAATAATAAAAGCGGGTTATCGAGTTGCCATAACGACCGATAAGCACCCAAATAAAATTGGCGAAGATTTATTCGCTTTGGGCAGAACTTGCCTTTGCGAAGAATCAACACGCGGAATAAAAGGCGTTTATTCGCCGAAGATTGCTGCCTTTCGGTTAAGCATTTAACTGGGATTAAGATTATGAAAAATCAAAATTCGTCAAGTTTTGTTAATAAATTCAGCTATTCAAGCCCTGATGTAATTAAATATTACCAAGAAACTGAAACGCTCTTTAAAACTGAAAAAATTCTCTTTGAAAAGTTGATTCCTAAGATTCAAAACAAAAAAATACTTGACATTGGAATTGGCGGCGGCAGAACAACCAGATACCTTTCACAGATCAGTAATGATTACATCGGCGTTGATTATGTTGCTGAATTTGCCGAAGAAACGAGCAAAAAATATCCTGACGCACAGATTTTGTGCGGCGATGCAAGAAACTTAAAGGATTTTGCCGACGAAACTTTTGATTTTGTTCTTTTTTCCTATAATGGTCTTGATGCGATTTCAAGCGAAGATAGACTGAAAGCCTTGAAAGAGATTTATCGCACGCTGAAAAAAGGAGGTATTTTTATGTTTTCGTCGCACAATCGGAATTATAAATACTTTAATAGACTTCCATGGCGGCGGAAAATTGAATATGATCTGAGTTTTGTCAGGTTTTTTATGTATTGCTTGTATCATTTGCCCAAACATCTTAAGATGAAAAAATACGAAATTTGCACGGACGATTTTGCCATTGTAAATGATCCCGATCACAGATATTCTATGCTCATTTATTACATTTGTATTGAGAAACAAGTGAAACAACTCGCTAATATAGGCTTTTTTGATGTTGAGGCGTACGATTTTGAAGGACGATTGGTAGATCACGATTTATCATCAAATTGGATTTATTATTTAGCAAAAAAAACTTAGACAGCTTCTTATTTATTTAAAAAAATGGAAAAAATGTTTGTTTAAAACTCTAGATAAATTATAGTAAATAAACAACAAAAGAGAGATATAAGAAAATCACTATGAGTATTGCTATTGTAACCGGAAGTTCCGGGTTGATCGGAAGCGAAGCAGCCAAATTTTTTCACGAAAAAGGTTTTGAAGTTGTCGGCATTGACAATAATATGCGCGAATATTTTTTCGGCAAAGACGGTTCGGTTGAATGGAATACGAATCAATTAATAAAAACTCTGCCGAACTTTACGCATTATGCGACCGATATTCGCAACGAAACAGAAATCAACCAGCTTTTTCAAACATACGGTAGAAATATCGAAATCGTTGTTCATTCAGCGGCACAACCGAGCCACGATTGGGCAGCGAAAGAACCTATTACCGATTTCACCGTCAATGCGCTCGGAACACTGAATTTATTGGAAGCGACGCGCAAATTTTGTCCTGACGCGCCGTTTATTTTTACTTCGACCAATAAAGTTTATGGCGACACGCCGAATCTTTTGCCGCTCGTTGAAAAAGAAAAGCGTTGGGAGGTTGAGGAAAATCATCCTTTTGCGGCTGACGGAATTGACGAAACGATGTCAATTGACAATTCAAAACACAGCGTTTTCGGCGCAAGCAAAGTTGCGGCGGATGTGATGGCACAGGAATACGGACGCTATTTCGGCATTAAAACCGGAATTTTTCGCGGCGGTTGTTTAACCGGACCGGCACATTCGGGCGCGGAACTTCACGGATTTTTGGCGTATTTAGTGAAATGTGTCGTTTATGAAAAGCATTACACGATTTTCGGCTACAAAGGCAAACAAGTCCGCGACAATATTCATTCAAACGATCTCGTCAATTGCTTCTGGCAGTTTTACAAAAATCCGAAAGCGGGCGCGGTTTATAATATCGGCGGAAGCCGTCATTCAAATTGTTCGGTTCTGGAAGCCATCGAAATCGCCGAAGAATTTGCGGGTAAAAAACTTTCATACAGCCTTTCCGAACAAAACCGCGAAGGCGATCATATCTGGTGGATCAGCGATGTTCGCAAGTTTCAAAACGATTTTCCCGAATGGAAATACGAACACGATTTGCGAAGCATTATCAAAGAAATCGTCAAAGCGACGCAGGAAAAATACGAATCGGACAACGCAAAAATCGCGGTTGCGGCTTAATTAAAATGAAGAGTGTGCAAATTGGAAAGTTAAGTAAAATATTCAGAATAGATAATAACTGATAGATCACAGATGCGAGATTTAATCTATCAGTTATCATCTTTCATCTATTATCTATTCCGAATGACAAGTGACCAAAGTCAAAACTTTAATTTTCACATCATTCAATTAAAATAGGTATTTAACCGCAGATTAATTAAAATAAAATCCGTGTTTATCCGTGTCCATCTGTGGCTAATTTTCAGTTTTTTTCAATATGTTAGATTTTGGCAGAAAAAATATTCTCGGCATCGGCATTGATGCGGTTGATTACGAAGCGGCAGTTGAGAAAATCATTTCCGCCGCGAAGGAAAAACGTCCGTTTGCGGTTAGTGCGCTCGCGGTTCACGGCGTAATGACGGGCGCGACGGACAAAACGCATCGGTATCGTCTGAACAAACTCGATTTGGTTGTGCCGGACGGTCAGCCCGTTCGTTGGGCGTTGAATCGTCTGCACGGCGCGAAATTGACCGACCGCGTTTACGGTCCGACTTTAACCCTGAAAGTTTGCGAACGCGCTGCCGAAGAAAATTTGTCAATTTATCTTTATGGAAGTCAGCCGGAAGTATTAGAAAAATTCGATAAAAATCTGTGCGCGAAATTTCCGAAACTGAAAATTGCCGGAAGTCAGCCGTCGAAATTTCGGCAAATAACTGAAGAAGAACAGATTGAAATTGCCGAAACGATTAAACAAAGCGGTGCTTCGATTGTGCTTGTTGGTTTGGGGTGTCCGCGACAAGAAATTTTTGCGTTTGAAAACCGCGAAATTATTTCGATGCCGCTTTTAGCAGTTGGAGCGGCGTTCGATTTTCACGCCGGAACTCTGCCGCAAGCTCCCGAATTTTTCCAAAAACGCGGACTCGAATGGCTTTA
The DNA here is from genome assembly GCA_038251885.1 of Pyrinomonadales bacterium. Lineage (GTDB taxonomy): Bacteria > Acidobacteriota > Blastocatellia > Pyrinomonadales > Pyrinomonadaceae > JAHCHG01. The sequence continues at coordinate 23,646 of JBBSAX010000027.1, forward strand.
CCGACTCGTTCAAGAACCGAAACGCCTCTGGAAACGCTACGCGACAACGAATCCGCTGTATATTTGGATGATTATGCTGCAATTTCTCGGCATCAAGGATTTGAACAAGCAAAAAACGATTCCGCCAACCGAACAGATGCGTTTCGGGTAAGTGCAGAATAGTATTGATTTATGATTTTGAAGTTTAAAGCGGTAATTGTTCTCTTACTGATTTTTTGCATAAATTGCACTTCTTCGGTCAGCAGCGAAAATGAAAATATTGCGGCAAGAAGCAAAACCGCACTCATTCAAGCCAAGCAAAACATCGAAAATTTTCGCAAAGGAAATGCCGTAATCAATCTCGAAAACTTCAAACAAAAAGACCTGAAAATTAAAATCAGACAGATTTCGCACGATTTCAAATTCGGTTGTTATTTGAAAATTGATGGTTTAAATTCCGAACAAACCGCGCTTTACGAAAAATATTTCAAACAACTTTTCAATTATGCCGTCATCGGAACTTACTGGGACGTAAACGAAAACAAGCGCGACGAACATTTTTGGGCGAATTTTGACAATGAAGTGGCGATGGCAAACCGCAACGGCTGGCGAATTCAAACTGCGCCGATCTTGTGGGGAACAAATCAAGCCGGAACTCCGGCGTGGCTTCCGGCTCAAAAACAGGAACTGCAAAATGTCATCGAAACGCGAATTTCCCGCTATTTTGAAAAATATCCGAACGTGGCGGACGACATCGAAATCGTCAACGAACCGCTTTCGCCCGAACCGGACGTTCTTGCTAATCGTTTGGGTAAAACTTATATTGACTCAGCGTTTGAGGAAGCAAAGCAAATTTCGCCGAACAGCCGTTTAATGCTCAATGAATACGGTGTTTTTGGCACAGTTTCGGCAAATAATTATAATAACGATAAATATTACGATTTAATTTCCGATCTGAAAAAACGGCAAATTCCGCTTGATTTGATCGGCATCCAATCGCACGCCAACCGCGAATGGTATTCGCCCGCCGATGTCGCCGAAAAACTCGAACGCTACGCAACTCTCGGAAAACCGATTCAGATTTCGGAATTCAGCGCACAGACGAAAAATTACGACAACCGCAAAACTTACGAGCGAATTTTGGGAAATTACCATTCGGGAACTTGGGACGACGCGAAACAAGCCGAATTTTACCGCGAATTTTACACAATCGCTTTCGGCAACCCGCACGTCGAAGCGATAATTCAATGGGGACTCGACGATACGCGGGCGTGGCTTCCGGGCATCGGTTTAATTGACGAAAACACAAAACCGAAGCCGAATTATGTTCTTTTAGATCAATTAATTAACAAAGAATGGCGAACGAATTTAGAGATAAAATTGGAAAATTCCAAAAAAGCTGAATTTCGCGGGTTTTTCGGCGTTTATGAAATAGAAGTAATCGGCGACGGCAAAAGTTTGAGCAAACAGACTTTTGAACTGAAAAAAGACGCGCCGAATAATTTTTTGATGTTGGACAAATAATGAGCAGAAACGCAGTTTTGATGAAAAAAACAAATGACGAAATTTTTGAACCGATGAAGATTTCGTCTTCCGAAAAATCCTTCTATGTGGCTAAAACTCTCATCGGCAGCGTGGAAATTATCGAAAAAATTTCCGACGAATGGATTGAATTATGCGAAGAAGGCGCGTCAAACGAGCCGTTTTTTCGCCCTGAATGGTTTCGGGCTTTTGTAAAAATTTTTGAGAAGGAAATTCTTTTAATCACGGTCAGAAAAAGCGGAAAATTAGTTGCAGTTTTGCCGCTGGTAAAAAAACGCGAAATGCTTCATGGGATTCCGGTGATGAAATTAAGCGGGATTTTCAATCTGCAATCACAGCGTTTTGATCTGATTCATACTACGGACGAAAGCGAAAAAGACGCAGTTTTAAATGCTCTTTGGCAGGAAATTAAACGCCAGTCGAAATGGAATGTTTTTGAAACTCGTTTGACTTATAAAAACAGTTGGATCGCCGATTTATTGAAAATTGCCAAAAACGAGAATTATAAAACAGGCGTTTGGGAAATGGACGACGCACCGTTTGTTTCGCTTCCACAAGGTACTGATAAACAACAACTTATTGAAAATTATTTCAAAAGTTTATCAAAAAATCGGCGTAAACTTTTGAGCAAAAATCTGCGTCATTTGCAGGAAATCGGCAAAGTCGAATTTTGCGTAACGCGCGGATATTCAAAAGAATTGATCGAAAAATATTTCGCACTCGAAGCCCAAAGTTGGAAAGCTCGCGCCGGAACGGACGTAAATTCCGATGAAAAAATTACCAAACTTCACGAAAATTTTGCGCGTGAATGCTCGGCGAAAAACGCGCTTTTTGTTCACGAATTAAAACTCGACGGCAAAACGATTGCAATGTATTTGAGCATCGCTTTTGACGAAAATCGGACAATCGGCTGGAAAATGTCCTTTGACGAAAATTACGCGAAGTTTTCGCCCGGAAATGTTCTGTTCAAAGAAGTTTTGAGCGAATGTATGCGGCAAAACTCGACCGAACTCGATATGCTCAGTCCGTCAAATTACAACAAAAAACTTTTCGCTTCCGGCACCCGCGAACACGCCGCATTTTATATTTTTCAGAAAGGAATTTCAGGCGCATTTTTGAATTTCTGGAAATTTTCCGCCGTCAATTTTCTGAGAAATTTTAAGAAAAAAGATCAATAATGAATGAAGTCCAAATTAAAAAATCCGTTGGCAAAAATGCACTTGAAGAAATCTGCGAAGATTGGACAAATCTTTTTGCAGAAACAAATTGTGCGCCGTTTTTGTCGTGGGAATGGATTTCTGCGTGGCACGAAAATCTCGTTCCGACGCGCGAGATTTATCTTTTGAAAGCGTATCGAAACAAGAATTTAATCGGGATTTTGCCGCTCGGTTTGCAGAAGAAAAGAGTTCTCGGAATGCGCTTTTCTCAACTCGGTTTTCTCGGCGAAGAAATCGGCGGCGCGGATTATTTAGATTTAATCGCAAAAGATGAAGATAAAGCAGAGATTTGGACGGAAATATTCAATTTTTTGCGCGGTGAAAAAGATTTTGATTCAATAAATCTCGAAAATCTGGCGCAAAATTCTGACACAAATTCGATTTTGGAATCGCGGTGCGAAAGCGATAAATCGTTTCATTTCAAAAGTAAAACTTCTTCGAGTTGTCCGCAAATAAAACTTGAAAGCGGTTGGGAAAATGTTTTGCGGGAAAGCAAACGCAAAGATAATTTCAAGCGGCGTTTGAAAAAACTCGAAAAGATGGAAAATTTCGAGTTTCGTTCGGTGACAAATAAAAACGAAGTTTCAGCGGCGTTTGAAAGATTTGCTTTTTTGCACGAAAAGCGTTGGGAAAAAGACGGCGGCTCGGAAGCGACGGGTTTGCCGCAATTGATGGAGTTTCACCGGAAAATTGTCAAAGAATTAGCCGAAAAAAATCTTATTCGGTTCGATGAAATTTGGGTTGAAGGCGCGTGTCGGGCGAGCGTTTACGGTTTGGAGAGAGGCAAAACTTTTTATTATTACAACGCCGGATACGATCTGGATTTTGCGAAACATAGCGTCGGATTGGTTTTGATCGGACTTTCAATACGCGCCGCAATCGAACGCGGAAATATGCTTTACGATTTTTTGCGCGGCGAAGAAAATTACAAATTCGATTGGTCAAATTCGCAAGAAAATCTTGTTACAGTCAAATTAAATCGCCCGAAGTTTGCCGCTTCGGTCAATGAAGTTTTTGATGGTTTTTGGTTTTTTTTACGCGGTTCGGCAAAAACTTTATTGCCGGACGAAACAACTGCAAAATTGCAGAATTTGAGAAGAAATTGGTTGCGAAATCGAAAAGCGAATGAAGAAAAGGTAAGTTGAGAAGTAATTAGAGCATTTTTGTTGCAAAAATTATAGAGTATTGAAATCAATTAGCTTATACTTTTTTCAATTAACAGAAAGATAATTTTTTTATGTATTCAAAGGTTTCGATAGTAATTATTGCCCGAAACGAAGAGGAAAACATCGCCGAATGTATTACTGCCGCGTTAGAAGCGGCAAAAGAAATCGGCGGTGCGGAACTCATTTTGTCCGATTCGGCTTCGAGCGATAAAACGGCGGAAATCGCGCTCGAAATGGGCGCAAAAGTTCTGCGCCTGAAACCCGAATGGGAACTTTCCGCCTCCGCCGGACGGCACATCGGAACGCATTATGCGACCGGCGAATATCTTCTTTTTATTGATGCCGATACGCTCGTTTATCGAGGTTTTCTTTCGCAAGCCGTCGCCGCGCTTGATGAAAACCCGAAACTTGCCGGAGTTTGCGGATTTCTGGACGATGTCAACGAAGGTTCGGAAGAATTATTGATTTTTGAAGACCGTTCGGATCAAGTCGAAGAAATTAAATGGATGCGCGGCGGATGCTGTTTTTATCGGCGCGAAGCGATTTTAGCCATCGGCTCATTTAATCCGTATTTGCTGGTGGAAGAAGAAGCCGACATCGGTTTGCGTCTGAAATACAGCGATTGGAAATTGCAAATGCTGCCGATTCCGATGGCAATTCATACACGCTGCACGGAAGATTTGAGTGGTAAAAGTATGCTGACTCATATTTCCAGAAGTCTGTTTTCCGGCAGATTCGGGGGAACGACGCGAACGGTTGGTTATGCCTTCAGAAACGGCTACGGACTTGAGTTTTGTTGGCTTAGGATGCCGACGGCTTTATTTGCGGCGGCGTGGCTTCTTCTCGTTATTGTTTTGGCATTTTTCCCACCGAATATTTTACATCTTTTGGCTGTTGTCGTGTTTTTTCTCGGTTTTATAATTGTCAGAATCATCAAAGGAAGCATCAAAAAAACTCTTTTGTTTTTTGTTGCTAAATTGATTTATTTTATAAATTTAGTGATCGGAATTCCAAAATTGAAATTTACACCGACCTCAGATTATCCGCTTGATGTGGACATTTTGGAAAATGAAAAAGCAGAAAAAATTCCTTGTTCCGATTCTGAAAATGCAAATAAATTACCGCTTTATGATTTGAATCCGGCAAATAAAAAATTAAAACTTTCCTGCTGATTTAGCCGCAAAAGTGTTTGTTTAACTGATTGTTTTCAAAAAATCTTCTGAACTTATATTTTCAATTTTAATCTGTTTTGTTTTAGCATTTCCGCCGCTGATTATTTTCACTTTACTTTTTGAAACGCCGAAAGTTTTTGACAAAAGTTTGATTAATTCAGCATTTGCCGCGCCGTCAACCGGCGGAGCAGAAAGTCTGATTTTCAATGTGCCGTCGTATTCGCCGATAATCTCGCTTTTCGACGCGCGCGGCACAACATGCGCCGTAAAAATTATCGCATCGTCTTTTTCGGAAAATTCAAGCATCTGACAAAAACTGGAAAACGGACAATTTTCTGAATTATTCGCTATCAATTAACATCTGCGTTCCTTATTCTTAATAAATAAACATTCTCAAAACGAGAGTTTGCAGCAAGCCGATCAAAATCAAAACCAGCATTGTCGAAATATCGAACATCCCGACCGTCGGAATAAGTCGCCGCGCCGGAGCTAAGATCGGTTCGGTAACGGTGTAAACAAACCCTAGAAATTTATTGGCTTTAACAGTAAACCACATCGAAATAAAGCGGATAAAAATAAACAAAATCAACGCGCTCAAAATTGCGTAAAGAATAAATCCGATGAATGCTTTGACATTTCCAGCCTTTATACTCGTGCCTAAACCGTCAATGATAAAAAATGTGTTCCAGATAATCTGCAAACTGAAAAAGCACAAAACTGCGACGATCAAGAGAGTCAAAATCGGTGCAAGTTTTGTATTGATCTTAAAACCCGCCAGAAAACGTGCCGCCGGATAAACAAAACGATCAGTCCATTTTTTTATCTTAAACGCAAATCTGCCGACCGCGCCAAACGGATTCGGATCGGAATAATTAAAAATCACCCGTAAAATTAGGAGAATAGCGACAACTGCCAAAAATGTCAGAACCGCCATTTGAATAAATGGATAAACTAATTCTGTAAGTTTCATATAAAATTAAAGTTGATAATTTCTCTCGCCGAAAATCGCCGTTCCAACGCGCACAATTGATGCGCCTTCTTCGATGGCAATCTCAAAATCGTGACTCATTCCCATCGAAAGCTCGCCCGTTTGGTTTGCAAAAGCATTTTGTTTTAATAATTCATCGCGTAATTCGCGCAGTTCCTTAAAAAACGGGCGCAACTTTTCTAGATCTTCCAAATACGGCGGAATTATCATTAAACCGTCGAATTTCAAACGCTCACAAGTTTTAAAAAACTCAACCAATTCCGGCAAATCTTTTTTCAAAACGCCTGATTTTGTCGCTTCATTTGCCAGATCAACTTGAACTAAAACAGACAGGCTTGCGCGATCTTCTTCAATACATATACGTTCCAGACGCTCGGCAAGTTTTAAAGAATCAAGTGTATGAATTACGTCAAAAAGTTCAACTGCTTTTCGCGCTTTGTTCGATTGAAGATGTCCAATCAAATGCCATTCCGCCGTAAAACGTCCGATTTCTTCAATCTTTCCTTCGGCTTCCTGAACTTTATTTTCACCCAAAACATTTGCACCAACCGCAATTGCTTCGCGCAAAACTTCTGCCGGATGAGTCTTGCTAACCGCAACAAGTTTTATTTCATCGGCGTTTCGATTCGCTTTCTCCGCCGCCAGTTCGATTTTTCGCCGAACCTGCGCCAAATTCTCGCTCAAATTGTTTTCCGCTTTTGCGTCTTGCATCATCTAAATCATAACAAATTAGAAAAAAATCCTTTAATCGTCAAACGCAAAGGTGTTCTTGAATTTTCTCGCGTAAATAAAGTATCATCCAATTTACCTTTTCTTCGCGGACGTGGCGGAACTGGTAGACGCGCAGGTCTCAGAAGCCTGTGGGCATTAGCTCGTGATGGTTCGATTCCATTCGTCCGCACCATATTAAAGTGAAAAAGATTTTTTTTATCTAAAAAAATCTTTTTCACTTTTTTAACTATTGATTGATTAATAATTCTTGTATTCAAATCTATCGCAAGTCTTTTAAATGTTTATAAAACTTGCGTCCGTTTCTGTTATTTTAGTAAATTAAATTCTTCAAAGTTTTAATCTACTGAGTTAAAGAAAAGGACGCAAAAAATGTCATATATTCTCGCGCTCGATCAAGGGACAACAAGCAGTCGGGCGATTGTTTTTGATAAGGAAAGCCGGATAATTTCTGTCGCGCAAAAAGAATACACGCAGATTTTCCCGAAAGGCGGTTGGGTTGAACACGATCCAACCGAAATTTGGGAAACGCAGAAAAACACGGCAATTGAAGCATTAGAAAAAGTAAATTTAACTGCTGAAAATATCTCCGCAATCGGTATCACAAACCAACGCGAAACTTCTATAATCTGGGACAAAAAAACAGGCAAACCTGTTTATAATGCAATAGTTTGGCAAGATCGCCGGACTTCCGGTTTTTGTGATGAAATTCGCGCAAAATATAAAGATTTAATCCGCGAAAAAACGGGTTTGGAAGTTGACGCATATTTTAGTGCGAGCAAGATAAATTGGATTCTGGAAAACATCGAAAATGCACGGGAAAAAGCGGAAAGCGGTGAACTTCTTTTCGGAACGGTAGATTCGTGGCTGGTTTGGAAATTAACGAACGGCGCGAAGCATTTAACGGATGTTTCAAACGCTTCACGGACGATGATTTTTAATATTAATTCGCTTGAGTGGGACGAAGAACTTTTGGAAATTTTTGAAATTCCGCGTCAAATGTTGCCCGAAGTTCTTTCATCATCGGAAATTTACGGGGAAGTTTCGGCGGTTGAAGAATTGAACGGAATAAAAATCGCGGGAATCGCCGGCGATCAACAAGCCGCGCTTTTCGGGCAACTTTGCACTAAGAAAGGTTTGTCGAAAAACACTTATGGCACGGGTTGTTTTATGCTGCAAAACATCGGAACGGAAGTTGTAAAATCTGAAAATCGTTTACTGACGACAATTGCTTGGAAAATCGGCGAAAAATGTGAATACGCGCTCGAAGGCAGCGTTTTTGTCGGCGGCGCGGTGATTCAATGGCTCAGGGATTCGCTCGAAATTATCGGAAAATCAAGCGATGTTGAGGAATTGGCAAATTCTGTTTCCGACAATTGCGGCGTTTATTTTGTTCCGGCATTTGCGGGTTTGGGCGCACCGCATTGGAATCAAGAGGCGCGAGGTTTGATAATCGGTTTGACGCGCGGCACGGGAAAAGCGCACATTGCCCGCGCCGCGCTCGAATCAATCGCCTATCAAGTCGCCGATCTAATTGATGCAATGCAAGCCGATGCCGGAATTGAGTTGAAAGAATTGCGCGTTGATGGCGGCGCGACTTCAAACGAAATGCTCTTACAATTTCAGGCTGATATTTTGCAAATTCCCGTCGTGCGTTCAAAAGTTTCGGAAACAACCGCACTCGGCGCGGCTTATCTGGCAGGTTTGGCGGTTGGTTTTTGGAAGGATAAATCCGAACTCAAATCGCATTGGAAGTCAGACAAAACGTTTACACCGAAAATGTCGAAAGAAGAAGCGGAAAAATTGCGGCAAAAATGGAATGAAGCAACGAAACGTGCTTTAAATTGGGAATCCGAATGAAAACCTACAAGTTAAAAATTCCTCTTTCATTAATTTCAATAAAAGAGCAAGAGGAAAAGTATTTTGATTGGAAGTGGATTTTTTTTGAAGATATAGTTTCAAGTTTCATAGAAGAAATCAGAAGAAACCTTGATTTAAGTTACAATGATTATCAAGAAAAACGAGAAAGTGATGAATATTACTCTTTCAGATTTCATAAAAACTCAATTGAATACTTTGGTTTTTTTATATGGCATTATGATACCAAAGAGTTTGTTGAGTTTGAGATGAATTTTGACGCTTTTGAAGTTAAAAATTACTTATTGTTTAAGCGAAAAATTCGTTCTGAACAGCATTATAAAAAACCCAAGGAAATTATTTTGAAGTTTATTAAAATAAATTATTTTGAGATTTCCGATGTGGAAAAGTAATATAACAGAATCAAAACTATGATCAAAACTTTTATATTCGATCTGGGCAAAGTGATTGTGCCTTTTGACTTCGATAATGCGTTGAAAATTCTCGAATCGGTCGGCGATTTTTCGTCCCTTGAGGTTAAAGAAAAAATCTTTGCTTCAAAGGAAGTGTTGCTTTTTGAAAAAGGCGAAATCGCGCCGGAAGAATTTTTTGAATTTTTGAAAAATCTTTTGAATTTACGAATGAATTTCGACGAATTCGTTCAAGCGTGGAACAGTATTTTTTCGTCTGAACCAATTGTTTCAGAAGACTTGATTGAAAAACTCGCGGCAAAATATCGCTTGGTCGTTTTGTCGGATACAAACAAAATTCACTTTGAATTTATCAAAGAAAAGTTTCCGATCTTGCAGCATTTCAGCGATTTTGTCGTGTCTTATGAAGTCGGTTTTCTCAAACCTTCGACTGAAATTTTTCAAGTTGCGGTTGAAAAAGCTGAATGTTTGCCCGAAGAATGCTTTTTCACCGACGACCGCGAAGCAAATGTCGAAGGTGCGAAAAAGTTCGGAATCAACGCCTTTCAATTTATTTCACCCGAACAATTTGAACAAGAATTGAAAAACCGAAATTTGCTGTAAAAAAAAGACGCGAAACAGGCAATTCGTTTCGCGTCTTTTCAGATTAATTAAATTGTGGATGATTTTAATTGATCATTCACAATTCACAATTCACCA
>JBBSAX010000028.1:0-33078 GCA_038251885.1 Pyrinomonadales bacterium
ATTATTCGCGCCCGTTCCAACGCCGGAAGGATTTGTATGTTTGATGATCGCGCAGGTCAATTCATCGAAATCTTGCACGAGATTCCAAGCGGCTTCCGCGTCAACGTAATTATTAAAAGACATTTCCTTGCCGTGAAGCTGCTCGGCGTGCGCGATTCCGCCTTGTTCATCCGATTCGTAAAGCGCGGCTTTTTGATGCGGATTTTCGCCGTAACGCAAATCGGCGATTTTTTCTATTTCGATGGAAACGAAATCTTCTAATCCTTCCGGTTCTTGCGTTTCAATTTCTTCATCGTCTTCCATTAATTCGTCAATTTCGATGAATGCAAGATTGCCGAATGGATTGAGCGGTTCGAGGAAGTCTAAATCATCTTTTGAAAGTTGTTCGGCTAAATAACCGGAAATTGCCAGATCGTAATAAGAAGTTCGCGTGTAAGCCAAAGCTGCAAAGCGTTGTCGAGTTTTCATTGAAAGCGAACCATCACTTTCTTTCATTTCTTCCAAAACATTTTCATAAAGTTTTGCATCTGTAACAACCGCGACATCGCGCCAATTCTTCGACGCAGAACGAATCATCGCCGGACCGCCGATGTCAATTTGTTCGACCGCTTCTTCGAGCGAAACGCCTTCTTTTTCAATGGTTTGTTCAAATGGATAAAGGTTTATGACGACAAGATCAATCGGTTCGATTGAATGTGTTTCCAACGCTTTTTTGTGTTCTTCGTTGTCGCGCAAAGCGAGAAATGCACCGTGAATTTTCGGATGCAGAGTTTTTACGCGCCCGTCCATCATTTCGGGAAAACCCGTAACTTCGGAAACTTCCGTAACGGTCAAACCCGCTTCACGCAGAGATTTAGCCGTGCCGCCGGTTGAAACGATTTCTACGCCGAAATCCGCAAGAGATTTGGCAAAATCTACAATTCCTGTTTTGTCTGAAACGCTGATCAAAGCGCGTCTTATTTTTCGCAATTGGCTCATAATTATATATCTGAAAATAAAATTAGCGGTCAAACATTGACCGCTTTTTGTATTATAGCTTTGACGGAACGCGAACTTCAGTTCGCCTGTGAACCGTAAAAAATGTTGTGTCCGTAATGTTTCGGGCGAACTGAAATTCGCCTTCCGCTTAAAAAAAGAAGCGTCCGAGAAACAGAAGGCTCAACAAAAATGCTATTGTGTAGATTACAATTTTGATAACACTCATAAATTTTTTATCCTAAAATAGAGCCTATAAATGAAACGAACAAAAGAGTATTTTAGTTCTGCAAATGTTGTGATGTCAAAGATGAAAAAATGGTTTTCAACTTTATTTATCGTCTGTTTCATTGTAATTCTTTCATTTCCAATCATTTCGGCGCAAGATTTTGAAGTAACTATTAAGGTTGATTCGGATTCAAATATTGTTCAGGTCGAAGGTAGTTTGCTAAAAGCAGAAATTTTACAATCTCCAAAAAATTTCGCATTTGTCCGTTCGATTGCCGGAGCGGAAAATTTGGGCGAAAGAATTTCAGATTTAAGTCTAACCGACACAGAAAATCGGCAAATTCCATTTAAAAAATTAATCGTTGGAGAATATCTGGCTGAAAACGAAGTGGCAAACTGGAATTACAAAATTGATTTGAAAAAAACCGGAAATTTTACGTCAAAAGCTCAGCTTTCATGGTTGAAAGCTGAGCAGGGAATTTTAATGTTAAGCGATTTATTTCCGCAATTTGTTGCAAAAAATGAAAGTCCGATTTCTGCACGAATTAAATTGGAGTTACCCGAAAATTGGAAAATAGTAGGTAGCAAGAAAAGTGGAAACGCAAATGTCTTTGAAGTAGAAGACTTCAAAAAAGCCGTTTTTGTGATCGGCAAAAACTGGCGTGAAAAAGAAATCAAACTCGAAAATTTTACGGTAAATCTTGCAATCAGCGGCGAATGGCGATTTTCCGATGAAGAAGCGTCGAAAATGACGCGGGAGATTTTAGAAAATTACAGGCAAATTTTCGGAGAATTTCCGAACAAAGGAACTCAAATAAATCTTGTTCCGTTGGAAAATAATTTCGGGCGTTGGGAAGCGGAAACTCGCGGAAATACCCTGACGATTATTTCGGGCGATATGCCATTTCAAAAACAATCTTTACAGCGTTTACACGAACAACTTCGGCACGAACTTCTTCATCTTTGGATTCCCAATAATTTGTCGTTGACGGGGAATTATGATTGGTTTTACGAAGGATTTACGGTTTATCAATCTTTAAAAACCGGAATTGAAATGAATCGTATCAGTTTTAGCGATTTTTTGGCGACATTGTCACAGGCTAAAGAGTTTTCAGATTTTAGCAACCAACAGATTTCACCTGTTGAAGCATCAAAAACGAGAAAAAGCGGCGCGAATTCGAGCGTTTATGCCAAAGGAATGTTGTCCGCGTTTTTGTGCGATGTCGCGCTTTTGCAAAAAAGCAAAGGAAAACGCGATATTTTCGCAGTTTTTCGACAAGTTTATCAAACTCATCGCTTGCCAAACGAAGCGCAAGACGGCAACATAGCTGTTTTGAATATTTTGAAATCTCACGCAGAACTTCGACCGGTTGTTGAAAATTACATTGAAGGAACAAAAAGAATTAATTGGGCGGAAAGTTTAGAAAGTTTCGGAGTTGAAGAAATCAAAGAAAATTCTGCTGTAAAATTAAAGGTAAAAGACAAATTGAAAGGTCGTCAGAAAGATTTATTGGATAAGTTGGGTTATAATGATTGGCGAAAAATATCGGGAAAATCAAAATGAGAGTTAGAAATTTAATATCAAAATTATTTGTTTTTACGGCAGTTTTGCTGTGTGTTTCGGCGTTCAGCGGTTGCGGTTTGATAAATTCGGCGGTCGAAAATGTTTCGTCGGTCGTCGGACTTAACGAAACTGCCACAGTTACCGCCGTCAAAGCGCAAATTCGGAGTTCTTATGCGGTTGTCGCCGCTGATCTTTTGGAAGTTGAACGCGGCAACAAACTGGATGTTTTGGATCAGATCGAATTTGAAAAGGTTCTCTGGTATCGTGTTCGTGCCAACGACGAAGATAAAACCGAAGGTTGGATCGAAGCGCAAAATATCATAACCAGCGAACTTTTGGAAAAATCGAAAGAACTTGTCAAGGAAGATCGGGATTTACCCGCACAAGCCACCGGACTACTTCGCGCCGCTTCCAATTTGCGGCTTTCGCCCGAAATAAGCGACACGAACTTGATCTACAGACTCGATAACGGCTCGACTTTTGAAATTATTGACTGGCAATTTGTCCCGAAAGTGCAAGATGTCAACAATGATGACGGAAAGAATTCTAATAAGCAAAATTCGAAAAATCCCGATATTGAAGCCGCGAAGGATAAAAACGAACCCGAAAAAATTGATGATAAATATGATATTTGGTATCGTGTCCGGCTCGATCCATCGGTTTCGCCCGCGCCTTCCGGCTGGCTTTTCGGCAGACAGGTCGAATTGCAAGTTCCGAGTGATATTGTTTTTTATCAAAATAATTCAAAGAAATTTGTAACCTGGCAAAGATTAGACAGCATTGCAACGGACGATAATGTTTCGCAAAGCACGAATGTAAAAATTTCCAGACCGGGAAGTTGGGTAATTTTATCACGCACGAATGAGGTAAAAGCGAGAGATGGAGTCGAACCTGATTTTGATGGAATTATAATTCTCGGATACGACAAAATTCGGCAGGAGCATTATACGATCAGACGAATAGAAGGGGTTTGGGGATTGCTTCCGTTAAAGGTTGAAGGAAACAATGATAAAAAAACCGTTTCGATTCAACTTCTCAACACCGAAGGAAAAGTCGAAGAAAAGAGTTTTATAGTCTTTAGGGAAAACGGCGGTAATTTAAAGGCTACCGTGCCTGATGGAATTGCCACGGACGAAAAAAAATAATCAATAAGTCAGTTTACGCAAAACAAATAAAATGGGAGGTTAAGCATCCTTGCTTGCCCAAAAACGCCTAAGCGCGAAAATAAATTTGACTGCTGAAAAACTTTGAAGATAAATTAATTGGCTTGGTTTTTTAGGAACGGGCAAGCAGGGACGCTTGCCCTCCCATTCTGCGTAACATCAGTATTTTAACTCACTAATCCTAATTGTTTCAGTATAATCTTTCTTCATAAAAAGTTATTTCAAAAACTCACTCATTTCAAAAGGAAAGTTAATAACTTCTAATCTTGATTAAAAAGTAAAGAATTGATAGTCTTGAAAGTGAAGTTAAGTAAAGAATGTTCTTAAATAGGGAAAACGATGAAAATATCGGCACAGGAAGAATACGGTTTACGTTGTCTTTTGCAGCTTGCGATGTTAAAGGAAGATGAAAGTCTGACTCTGCCGCAAATTGCCGAACGGGAAGGAATTTCAGCGGCGAATGCCGGGAAATTGATGTGGCTTTTGAATAAAGCCGGATTCGTATCCGCGACACGCGGAACAAAAGGTGGATATTTTCTGTCGCGTCCGGCGAATGAGGTTTATCTGAGTGAGGTCATAAAGATTTTAGAAGAAGACGAAATTAACAATCACTGCGAAAGTTACGCGGGCATTTTAGAAAAATGTGTTCACAAAGGCGATTGCGGAATTCGTCCCGTCATTGTCGGACTTCACGAAATAGTGCAAAATGCGTTGTCGCAGATCACGCTCGCACAACTCGTCGGCACGGAGAAAAAGGTTGACGAAAGATTTCATCGCATACAGGGAATTCATAAAACAGTCGGTATAAATCAATAGATTTTAAATTGGAATTATAAAAAATGAGTACAGCAACACAGGAATTATTAACAAATCGCGAATATAAATACGGTTTCACGACCGATATTGAAACGGAAACGATTCCGAAAGGTTTATCGGAAGATGTCGTGCGCCTGATCTCTTCAAAAAAGAACGAACCGCAATGGCTTTTAGATTTTCGTCTGAAAGCGTATCGTCATTGGTTGAAAATGACTCAGCCGGACAATTGGGCGAATTTTGATTATCCGAACATTGATTTTCAGGATTTGAGCTATTATTCCGCGCCGAAACAAAAGGTGAAAAAGAACAGTCTGGATGAAGTTGATCCTGAGTTAATCAAGACTTTTGAAAAACTCGGCATCCCGATCACCGAACAGAAAATGTTGGCAAATGTCGCGGTTGACGCGGTTTTTGACTCGGTTTCGGTAGCGACGACCTATAAGAAAAAACTCCTCGAAGCGGGCGTGATCTTCTGCTCGTTCACCGAAGCCGTCGCCGATTATCCTGAACTGATTCAGAAATATCTCGGCTCGGTCGTGCCGACTTCGGATAATTATTACGCGGCACTCAATTCGGCGGTTTTCTCTGACGGTTCGTTCGTTTTCATCCCGAAAGGCGTGCGTTGTCCGATGGAACTTTCGACTTATTTTAGAATCAACACGCAGGAATCGGGACAGTTTGAACGGACGTTAGTTGTCGCCGAAGAAGGCGGATACGTCGCGTATAACGAAGGCTGCACCGCGCCTCAGTTTGACACGAATCAACTTCACGCGGCGGTTGTTGAACTCGTTGCATTAGACGATGCGGAAATCAAATATTCGACCGTGCAGAATTGGTATGCAGGCGATGAAAATGGCAAAGGCGGAATTTATAATTTCGTCACGAAACGCGGCGCGTGTCGCGGGAAAAACTCGAAAATTTCATGGACGCAGGTTGAAACAGGTTCGGCAATTACTTGGAAATATCCTTCCGTTATTTTGCAAGGCGACAATTCCATCGGCGAATTTTATTCGGTCGCGCTGACCAACAACGCGCAGGTCGCCGACACGGGAACGAAGATGATTCATCTCGGCAAAAACACGAAATCTACGATTATTTCCAAAGGAATTTCCGCCGGAAAATCGAACAATTCGTATCGCGGTCTGGTCAAAATAATGCCGAAAGCCGAGGGCGCGAGAAATTATACGCAATGCGATTCGATGCTCATCGGGCAAAGTTGCGAGGCGAACACTTTTCCGTATATCGAGGTGATGAACAACACCGCGCGTGTCGAACACGAAGCGACGACTTCAAAGATCAGCGAAGATCAATTGTTCTATCTCCAACAACGCGGCATCGCGCAGGAAGACGCGATTTCGTTGATTATCAACGGTTTCTGCAAGGAAGTTTTCAAAGAACTGCCGATGGAATACGCGGTTGAAGCGACGAAACTTTTGGGTTTGAAATTGGAAGGAAGCGTTGGGTAAGAATGAATGAAAGTTTCCGAAATACTTCAATTTATTTTTTTAGAAATGCAAAAAGCGATTGAAGAAAAGCGCAAAGAGAGAGTTCTTGATTTGGGAACTGCGGTTGATGTTTTGTTTGAAGTTGCGAAAGACAAAGATAAAAAAGTAGAAAATGTCTTGAGGAAATTTGATTATGTTGTTTTTCATTACGAAGATGAATTCTCTTTCGCCGAAGATTATATGAAAGAAATTGAAGAGATGATTTCCAAATTATAATTTCTATGAAACAGAAAACTCCGCAAGAAAAGAAGGCTTCAAGTTACGCTAAAGATTGTCGTAACACTTACGGCGAAAGCGATAAAGGTTCGCGCAAAACGATTCGGAAAAATAAAACGATTCAGAATCAAGTTTACAGGCGGAAGGTTAATCAGGTTTTGAATGAGCTTGATAATACAAAATCTGAAAATGCGGAACTGATTGAAAGCGAAGCTAAATCAATTACAAAAGGCAAATGGAAAAAATGTTCAGATACGCCTTTGGGACTTTTTGTTGAACTACAAAAAGATATGAGCGAAAGGCGTGTCGGAAGAAAAACGCGCGGAGATTTATTAAAAAGCAATTTGGATGACAAATTCTTAAGCGAACTCAAAAAGAGAAAATAAAATGAATTTAGCAACCGCCGAAAAAGAAAAAATCGTCGAGGTTTGCGAGCGCAACGACATTGAATTTTGCGCCTTGTTCGGTTCGTTTGCGCGTGGCGAAGCTAATGAAGACAGCGATATTGATTTGCTCGTGCGATTTTCTAAGCCGATTGGTTTATTCGGATTTGTCGGAGTCGAGCAGGAATTGGAAGAGGCATTGGGCAGAAAAATTGATTTGGCGACCGACAAAATGATTGGCGAATATATCCGCGAAAGCGTTTTTCGAGACTTGAAAATTATTTACGAAAAAGCCCGACAACCGGCAGCGACTTCAATATATTCTTGATGCAATCGGCAAAATTGAAACTTATCTTCAAGAATTTGACGAGGAAAAGTTTCGGCAAGACGAAAAAACTTCCGCCGCCGTTACTTGGCAATTGGCGGTTATCGGCGAAGCAGTTGCTAATTTAACAAGAGATTTTCGGTCTAACAAATCGCAGATTGCGTGAAACAAAATCAGCGGCACACGAAACCATTTGATTCACGGATATTTTTCGATTGACTTTGATATTGTTTGGGACACAACGCAAAACGATTTGCCGATTTTGAAAAAACAGATTGAAGAAATTTTGGAGAACTTAAATTGAACAAAATTAAACTGCCAAACGCGCCCGAACCGAAAGGGCATTATTCATCAGCCGTTGTGCATAACGGCTTGATTTTTGTGTCGGGGCAATTGCCGCGAAATGCGGTGACGGGCGAAGTCGAAATGGGCGCGATTGAAAAACAAACCGAACTCGCTTTGCGGAATGTCGAAGATATTTTGAAGGTGGCTGGCAGCGATCTGAATCACGTTTTGCAGTTTACGATTTACGTTTCCGAGATGGAGCTTTGGGACAAGGTGAACGAGGTTTATAAAAGAATTTTAGGCGAACACAAACCGGCGCGGGCGATAGTTCCCGTCAAGGATTTGCATTTCGGAACGAAGATCGAAATTCAGGCGATCGCGGCGGTAAAAGTGTAAAAAATGAAGAAATGTAACCACAGATGCACACAGATAAACACGGATAAGAACGGATAAAAATCAGTTTGCTTTTATCTTTCTTAAATCTGTGTTTATCTGTGTGCATCTGTGGCTAAAAAATTCTTATGAAGTTAGAAATTTATCAAGTTGACGCATTTGCGAAAGAAGTTTTCAAAGGAAATCCGGCGGCGATTTGTCCTTTGGAAGAATGGCTTGATGCGGAATTGATGCAGAAGATCGCGTTTGAAAACAATCTTTCGGAAACGGCGTTTTTTGTCAAAAATGCTGAAGTTTATGAAATTCGCTGGTTCACGCCGACGTTTGAAATTGACCTTTGCGGACACGCGACTTTGGCGAGTGCGTTCGTGATTTTTGAGATTTTGAAAGCGGAAGAAAGCAAAGTTACGTTTCATTCGCACAAAAGCGGCGAGTTGTCGGTTGAAAAACAAGGCGATGTTTTGACTTTGGATTTTCCTTCGCGTCCTGTTTCGCCTGCTGAAATTCCAGACGGTTTGATCGAAGCACTCGGAAAATCGCCGAAGGAAGTTTTAAAGGCGCGTGATTATTTTTTAGTTTACGAAAACGAGCAGGAAGTTGCAGATATTCAGCCGAATTTCTCCAAACTTCTCGAAATTGACGCGCACGGTTTTATCGTGACGGCAAAAGGTGAAAGTTCGGATTTTGTGTCGCGCTTTTTCGCGCCTGAAGTCGGCGTTTTTGAAGACCCCGTAACGGGTTCGGCACATTGTAATTTGATTCCGTTCTGGGCGGAAAAGCTCGGCAAAACCCAAATGTTCGCCCGACAAATATCGCAGCGCGGCGGCGAACTTTTTTGTGAATTAAATGGCGACCGCGTGAAGATCGGTGGAAACGCCGTACTTTATTTAAAAGGTGAGATATTTGTTTGAAAAAGTGAGCATGATCTTTGATAAGTTGACGCGTTTTGCAATCGAGGATTAAAGGGCAGTAAGAGCATTGACAATCTAAATAACGAATATGGATTTTCAAATTTTAATATCTAATCTGACCAATCCGACATTGCTGTTTTTTGTCCTCGGTATAATTGCCGCGATTGTCAAAAGCGATCTTGAGATTCCCGAAGGAAGCGTCAAATTCATATCGCTTTATCTATTGTTCGCCATCGGTTTTAAGGGTGGTCAGGAATTGGCTCACAGCCCGTTCACGATCGAGATATTTTACGGTCTCGTGTTCGGAATTTTGATCGCGTCGCTGATTCCGCTTTATACGTTTTTTATCTTGAAACGGAAATTGAGCGTCAGCGATGCCGGAGCGATTGCGGCAGCTTACGGTTCGGTCAGTGCGGTAACTTTTGTCGCGGCGACCGGTTTTCTGGAATCGCAAAAGATCGCATTCGGCGGCGAAATGGTCGCAGTTATGGCGCTGATGGAATCGCCTGCGATCATTGTCGGCGTAATCCTGATGATGCGCTATGACAAGGAATCCGAAGGCGGCGGGCAGTTAAAAGATATCGTCAAGCATTCGTTTACGAACGGCAGCGTTTTGATGATACTCGGCAGTTTGATAATCGGAATAATTGCGGACACCAAGCAGGCGGAAGGCATCAAACCTTTTACGACCGATATTTTTAAAGGCTTTCTGGCGATCTTTCTGCTCGAAATGGGCATGGTCACGGCGAAAAGATTCGGAGCGTTCAGAAAATACGGTTTGTTCGTAACGGCGTTCGCCATTCTGATGCCGGCGATTAACGGGGTGATCGTCGCGGTCTTGAGCGGATTGATAACCGAGAGCGTCGGCAACCGCTTTATCTTCGCGATTCTGGCGGCAAGCGCGTCCTATATCGCCGTTCCGGCGGCAATGAGATTAGCCGCGCCGAAAGCCGATCCGGGACTTTATATCCCGATGGCATTGGGCGTGACGTTTCCGTTCAATATCACGGTCGGAATGCCTTTATATTACGCGATCGTGAAAAACACGTCGTTTTAGTAAAGGCGATATTTTTGATCGAAATTTTGTATGAAGGAATATATTAAGGAAAAAATCGGCGCACCGACGGCGCAAAAAGCGTTAGATTTCCTGCGCGAAGGAAATCACCGGTTTATTAACAGATTGGAGATAAATCGCGATCTGCTCCAGCAGGTCAATGAAACGCGCGACGGGCAGTTTCCGTTTGCGACGATTTTAAGTTGTATTGACAGCCGCACTTCCGCAGAACTGATCTTCGATCAGGGCTTGGGCGACATTTTCAGCATTCGAATTGCGGGAAATGTCATTAGCGATGATGTCCTCGGAAGTATGGAATTTGCCTGCCGCGTCGCCGGTTCAAAATTGATCGTCGTCCTCGGACATACAAAATGCGGCGCGATCAAAGGCGCGTGCGATCAGGTGCAGATGGGAAATCTTTCGACGCTTTTGAATAAGATACAGCCCGCAGTTTATCTTGAGCGCGAAACAGAACCCGATAAGCGGAATTCGGAGAATTCGGATTTTGTCGAGAACGTGTCGAGCATTCACGTCAGACGCAGCGTTGAAAACATCATCAAACAAAGCGTGGTTTTGCGCGAAATGGTGGAAAAAGAAGAGATCGGCTTGATCGGCGGAATTTATTCGGTTGAAACCGGAAAAGTCGAATTTCTGGAAGAAACTCTGATGCTCGGCGAGATCAAGCACTTTTATCTTGATGTCAGCGGGCACAGTCAGACATCTGGTTGAGATGATCAAAGGAATCAAAAAAGAACTTTCGCGCATTGAAAACGAAAGTGAAATAAAAATCTTGATGGCGGTCGAAAGCGGCAGCCGCGCGTGGGGGTTTGCTTCGACCGACAGTGATTGGGACGTTCGTTATATTTATATTCATCGGCTCGATTGGTATTTGAAAATTGACGAATTGAAAGATTCGCAGGAAGAAATTTTGCCGAACGATTTGGATTTGTCGGGTTGGGAATTGAAAAAAGCCTTGAAACTTTTCCGCAAATCGAATCCGCCGATGCTCGAATGGCTGAGAAGTGCGATCGTTTATCAAGAAAATTTTTCGACGGCTGAAAAGTTGCGCGAAATGAGCAAAGAATATTTCAATCCGAAATCGTGTATGTATCATTATCTGAGTATGGCGCGAAATAATTTTCGGGAATTTTTGCAGAAAGATTTGGTGAAATCGAAGAAATATTTTTACGTTCTGCGCCCCGTGCTGGCTTGCGATTGGATAAAAGAGAAAAATAGTTTTCCGCCGATTGAGTTTCAAGACTTGGTTAGTTCGCAAGTTAAAGATGAGGATATCAAAACGGAAATCGCCGAACTTTTGAAAAGGAAAATGGCGGGCGAAGAATTGAAGGAAGAGCCGAAGATTGAAATTTTGAATGAGTTTTTAGAAGAGAAAATAAAATTTTACATAGATTTCGTCGAGCAGATGAAGCCGAATGACAAACCGCAGACGGAAATGCTCGACGCGCTTTTTAGGGAAACGATTTTTGAAGTTTGGAAATGATTTTATGAATCTGGCTTTATCGGAAAAAGAAAAAATCATCGAAATTTGCAAGCGCAATGATATTTCATACTGCGCTGTTTTCGGTTCGTTTGCCCGTGCCGAAGCGACCAATGAAAGCGATATTGATTTGCTCGTCAGATTTTCCAAGCCGAAAGGTTTTGATTGGGTTGACGCGGCTTTGGAAATCGAAGACGCGCTCGGCAAAAAGGTTGATCTGGTGACGGAAAATGGTTTGAGTCCATATATTAAAGACAATGTTTTGAAAGATTTACAAGTGATTTATGAACAATAAAGACAATACGATTTTCCTCAAACATATTCTTGACAGCATCGGGAAAATCGAAAGATATTTGCAAGGTTTTGATTTTGAAAAGTTCAAAAATGACGAAGTAAAAATTGATGCCGTTGTCAGAAACGTCGAAATTATCGGCGAAGCGGCAAACAATTTAGCGAGAGATTTTCGCTCGAAAAATTCAGATGTAGAATGGCGAAAAATCATCGCCACGAGAAACCGAATCATTCACGGTTATGCGACGGTTGATTTGGAAATTATTTGGAACATCACGCAAAACGATTTAGGTAATTTGAAAACGGAAATTGAAAAGATTTTAGAGGAATTGAAAAAATAAAAATGTTATTAGAAATAAAAGATTTACACGCCGCGATTGATGGCAAAGAGATATTAAAAGGCTTGAATTTGCAAATAAATAAAGGCGAAGTTCACGCGATTATGGGACCGAACGGTTCGGGGAAATCTACGCTGGCAAAGGTTTTGGCAGGTCATCCGTCTTACGAAGTTACGAAAGGCGAGGTGCTTTATGAAGGCAAAAATTTGCTCGAATTAGAACCGGACGAGCGTGCGCGGGAAGGCGTTTTTCTGGCGTTTCAATATCCGGTCGAAGTTCCGGGCGTTTCAAATTCGCAGTTTTTGCGGCTCGCTTATAACGAAAAGATGAAGCATTTGGGCGAAGAAGAATTAGATCCGCTCGAATTTAACGATTATCTGACGGAAAAAGCGAAGCTCGTCGAGATGGACAAATCGTTTTTCAAGCGTTCGGTCAACGAAGGTTTTTCGGGCGGCGAAAAAAAGCGCAACGAGATTTTGCAGATGGCGGTTCTCGAACCGAAGCTCGCCGTGTTAGACGAAACCGATTCGGGACTCGACATTGATGCGCTGAGAATCGTTGCCGAAGGCGTGAACAAATTACGAAGTGCGGACAACGCGATAATCTTGGTGACGCATTATCAAAGGCTTTTAAATTACATCACGCCCGATTTCGTCCACGTTCTCGCGGGCGGAAAAATCGTCAAAGAAGGCGGCAAAGAACTCGCGCTCGAACTCGAAGAAAAAGGTTACGATTGGGTGAAAGCGGCGGGAAAATAGATGAAAATTATTTTTCCTTCGTATGTGTTGAAACGAATGATCGAGCGCAATATCAGCGTTGAAAATGTTCGTGCCGTTTTGGAAAACGGCGACATCATCGAGGAATACAAAGCGGATGTGCCGCCGCGTTATTTGGTTTTTGATTGGACTGACGGCAGACCTCTGCACGTTGTCGCCGAAGACGATCCGATAAATCAAGAAACAACGGCGGTAACGGTTTATGAGCCGAGCCGCAAGTATTGGAAAAGCGGTTTTCGAGAGAGGAAAAAATTATGATTTGTATAGTTTGCAAGCATCAAAAAATGGAGCGCGGGAAAACAATCTTGCCGATTGAGCGCGATGATGAAATTTTATTGATAACCGATATTCCGGCGCGAATTTGTGCGAATTGTGGCGAAGCATATCTCGAAGAAGATACATCAATAAATGTTCAAACATTAGCAAATAAACAACTTTCGGGCGAAATTAGTTATGCCGATACATCTGATCGGCGGAAGGTTTCGGTGTTGCTTTATGCGGCTTGAGAGAGATTATGATTGGGTGAAAGCGGCGGGAAATTAGATGGAAGAGTATTTGCGAATAATTTTGCCCTTATATTTGCTTGCATTTTTCGGAATTGCATTTGTTTGGCGTTCATTTTTGGTTTGGAAACGCACGGGAATCAATCCGTATGTCGTCAGCAAGACCGATAAACCGATTGATTTTATTGAGAATATTTATCCGATTCCGGTCGTGATTCTATCGGTTGCGGTAATTGCATTTGCATTTTCCCCGAGCATTTATCAATATGCGACTCCGATTGTTTGGCTTGAAAATTCGATTATCAAAATTGTCGGATTAGTTTTGATGGCGTTTGCGTTGGTTTGGACGGCGACGGCGCAAATGCAGATGGGCAAATCGTGGCGTATCGGGATTGATACGGAAAATAAAACCGATTTGGTTGAAAAAGGACTCTTTACCGTTTCGCGTAATCCGATTTTTTTCGGAATGCGAGTTGCACTTTTCGGTTTTTTTCTGTGTTTGCCGAATGCGTTCACGCTTTTAGCAGTTGTTTTAGCTGACGTTCTGATGCAGATTCAGGTTCGTCTTGAAGAAGAGTTTTTGAGAAACGCGCACGGCGAAAGCTACGAAAATTATTGCCGAAATGTGCGTCGTTGGATTTAGAAAATAAAATGAATTTACAAGTAGGAAAAGAAACGATTTATAAACAAGATTTTCAGGCGAGTTTGGAAAATGCGAACCAGCCCGAATGGTTAAAATTTTTGCGCGAAAAAGCGTTTGCATACTTTACGGAAAACGGTTTTCCGACCGTGAAAAATGAGGAGTGGAAATATACGAATGTTGCGGAACTTGGAAGTTCAAAGTTCAAAGTTCAAAGTTCAAAGAACGAAAGCCAAACGAGCGAACTTTTGAAAGAATTTAATTATCAGCGTAATGGGCTTACGGCTTTACATCTGGCGTTTGCGGATGTTGTGTTAGTGACGATTCCGAAGGAAACTTCCATCGAAAAGCCGATTGAATTTAACTTCAAGGCTGATGAAAACTCAGCGAATTTTCCGCATATTATCGTTGTTGCCGAAAGCGGAAGTAAAGCGACGATCATCGAAAATTACGAATCTTCGGGCAAAAGTTTTACGAATTCGGCGATTCAGATTTTTGTCGAAGACA
Organism: Pyrinomonadales bacterium; assembly: GCA_038251885.1. Taxonomy (GTDB): domain Bacteria; phylum Acidobacteriota; class Blastocatellia; order Pyrinomonadales; family Pyrinomonadaceae; genus JAHCHG01. The sequence continues at coordinate 14,372 of JBBSAX010000028.1, forward strand.
ACGCGAATCTGACGCATTATCGCGTGCAAAGCGAATCGGCGGAAGCGTTTCATATCGGCACGACCGAAATCGGTTTGAAGCGCGGAAGTTTTTATAATTCGACGAATATCAACTTGGGCGCAAAATTATCGCGCCACGATATTCATCTGAAATTTACCGCAGAAGGCGGCGAAGCATTTGTTGACGGGCTTTATATGTTGAGCGGAAATCAGCATCACGACACGCATTCGGAAATTGACCACGCACTCCCGAACTGTCTTTCGCATCAAAATTATAAGGGTGTTTTGAACGACAAATCACGCGGGGTTTTCAACGGTAAAGTTTTCGTCCGCGAAAACGCGAGCGGAACTGACGCAAAGCAGTCGAATAAAAATCTGCTGATGTCGAATGATGCAAGAGTTGATACGAAGCCGCAACTCGAAATTTTTAATGACGACGTAAAATGCGCTCACGGCGCGACCGTCGGGCAGCTCGAAGAAGAAGAATTGTTTTATTTATTAAGTCGCGGTTTGAACGAAACTCTGGCGCGAAATCTTTTAACGTACGGTTTTGCTGAAGAAATTGTCAACAAGATCGAAATTGAATCAATCAAAAAGCAATTGGACGAAGCGGTTTTGAATCGTTTGAACGCAAATTTGGAGGCATAAAAATTATGAGAATAAGAACAAATTTAATAATAGAAGAAGAAATTCTGGCAAAAATTGACATTATCGCCGAAGAAAAAAACAAACGCGCCGCCATCATCGAAAAGGCTTTGCTCGAGTTTATAGCAAGAGAAGAAAAAAAACCGAACAGCAGATTAAATGCCGAACCCGCGCATCCGAAAACTGTTGCGAAAGTTAAGTGAATTAGTGTAAATTACGCGATTTTGAATTGTTTCACTACAAGTTTGGAGGTGTAAAATTTATGAGGTCGGCGCAAAAAATGAAAACCACAAATGATCTTTTGGTAATGCCAACTGACGACTTGAAAGTTTATGAATTACTCGAAGGTGAGATTTTTGCGTCGGAATATCCTTCTTTACAACATCAGTCAACAATTGTTAATTTGATCGGTATTTTTGACAAATATGTTCTGGAACATTCCTTTGGAAAATTTTGGTTTTCACCCGTTGTGATTTTTGACGATTATAACAGTGCGATTCCCGATCTTGTGTTTATTGCCAAAGACAGAATTCCGCAAATCGCTTCGGGCATACACATTGTCGGTGCGCCCGATCTGGCGATTGAAATTATGTCGCCGGGAACGGAAAACGTGCGCCGCGATCATATCGTCAAACGCCAAACTTATGCAAAATACGGCGTAAAAGAATACTGGATCGTCGAACTGCTCGTCGAAGTCATCGAAATCACACGCTTGCAGAAAAATATTCTAGCTTCGGTCGGAACATTTAGAAACGAAGATGAAATTTCATCGCCGCTGTTGCCGGATTTGAGTTTTACGGTGAAGGATGTTTTTAGAAAATAAAGCGGTTTTTAATCATTTGAACGGAAGTTTGGATATACAAAATACCAGTTATTTCAATGTTTTACGGAGTGATTGTGATGATGTATTACTTCGATAATCGAAGACATCACGAGCCGCATATTCACATCAAATATGGCGATCAGGAAGCCGTGATTTTGATTCCCGACGGAACTATCATCGAAGGCGAACTTCGGGCAAACAAATTGAAATTGGTCGAGGCTTGGATTGAAATTCACCACGAAGATTTGATGGCTGATTGGGAATTGGCAATTAACGGACAAGAGGTTTTCAAAATTGAACCGTTGAGGTAATGAACAATGAAAAAAGTAGTTTCGGCAAAAGCGAATGATGATTTTACGTTGGATATTCAGTTCAATGACGGAAGTTTTAAGCGATTCGACGCGAAACCATATCTCGATTATCCGGTTTTTCGGGAATTAAAAGATTTGAACCGTTTCAAAAATATCAAAATCGTTTTCGGCACTGTGCAATGGGAAAATGAGCAGGATATTAGTCCTGATACTTTGTATTTGGAAAGCAAAGAAATTTTAGAGCGCGAACTTGAAAGCGTAATTTGAGGTAAAAATTATGAGCAAAATTTTAACAATGGAAGAAATAGAAAAGAAATTCGACGGCGAATGGGTTTTAATCGAAGATGTTGAAACCGATGAAAAACTCGAAGTCGTGCGTGGGAAAGTTGTCTTTCACGGGAAAGATAAAGATGCGCTTCACGAAAAAGCGATGAAATCGAAAAGCGATCATCTGGCGACGCTTTATATCGGAAGACCTAATCCAAAAATGGAGTTTGCATTGAATCTATAAAGCAGTTTTGGATTTTAAGCGCGAAAGCGTTTTGACGGTTGATTTTGTGAAAAGTGAATTTGAGTTAAATTGAAATGTTTTGATAATCGTTCCAATGCAGGATAAAAATAAAATCGAATTTGAAGTGGTTAGATTTAATTTCGGAGGAATTATAAGTAGCAATGCAAGTATTAGACAAAGAAAAATATGCCGATAATCTAATCATTGAAATCAAGATGCTCAATGATAAGTTAAATGGTATTAAATCCATTTCATCTCCAAAATTAGAAAATGAAGAAGTAGTCAATAAATATATTCACTATTTTGAGCCACTTGTTTATTTAATGTATGAAAGTGCAGTTATTCAGCTATGTTGGCTTTTTGGTAAAGATAATAATAATAACGAAGTCCATCTAGAAAAACATTTGGAATCACTCTCGTTGAATGGAGATTTAGAGAGATTTGCAGAGATTCATTTGCAAGCAGAGATAAAATTAACTTCCCTAGATCAATATGAACAGGAAAAATTCAAGGATGGCAAAATAAAAGAATTTGAGTATAAAATTCAAAGGAATTTGGAAGTGATTGAAAACTTACAGCCTTCACTAAATAAAATTCAACAAGCTAGACATAACTTATTTGCTCACAAGCAAATAATGGCATTTAACAATATAGGAAATGCTGAAATATGGGAGAAATTTACTCCTTCGTTGGAAGAATTAGATGAAAGTGGAAGACTTGCTATTAAAATTGCATTAGATATTCTTCACATCGAAAAATGTAGTTTAGAGCCTTTACTTTACCTTAGTGTTTTAGAGAGTTGGATTACCAAAATTAAGAGTTTGGATCACCAAATTGATGAAACATCGGAGAAAAAATAAATATTAGCAAAGCTTTAAAAATAAAAGAGGTTGAGCAAGAATCTGTTATTAAATTAAAGATGTTCAAATAAAAGATAATAGTCAAGAACTAATTTATAGAGCGTAATAATCATAAATCCAAATGGAGAAATGATTAACAAACGATTTTCAAAAATGGTTCAATATCAAACAGATATTTGAGGAATAAAAATGAAAGCAGTAAAAGAAATGAGCAATTGGGACGTTGAGAAAATTCGTGAGGATTTTCCGGTTTTATCGCAGACGGTGAACGGGAAACCGCTGCGGTATTTGGATAATGCGGCATCTTCGCAGGTGCCGAATTTGGTGATCGAGCGCGGGGCGGAGTATTTGAAAAAAGAGCATTCGAATATTCATCGCGGTGTGCATTATTTGTCGCAGCACGCGACGACGGCTTATGAAGCAGCGCGGGAAAAGGTGCGTAAATTTATTAACGCCAAAGAAGCGAAGGAATGTATCTTTGTGCGCGGATGCACCGAAGCCTGTAATTTGATCGCGTATTCTTACGGGCGCAAGTTTATCGGCGAGGGCGACGAGATCATTTTGTCGCAGATGGAGCATCACGCCAACATTATTCCGTGGCAGGTTTTGGCGGAAGAAAAAGGCGCGATAATTCGGGTGATCCCGATGAACGAACGCGGCGAACTGATTATTGAAGAATACGAAAATATGCTCAATGAGCGGACGAAGATCGTCGCCGTTTCGCACGTTTCAAATTCTTTGGGAACGGTTAATCCGGTCAAGGAAATGATCGCAACGGCACATAAATTCGGCGTGCCGTTCTTTCTCGATGCGGCACAGTCAGTTCCGCATTTTCCGGTTGACGTGCAGGATTTGGACTGCGATTTTATGACGTTTTCCGGTCATAAATTATACGCGCCGACGGGCAGCGGCGTGTTTTACGGCAAGAAGGAATTTCTGGACAAAATGCCGCCGTATCAGACGGGCGGCGGAATGATTCGCACCGTAACTTTTGAAAAAACGACCTACGCGCCGATTCCCGACAAATTTGAAGCCGGAACTCCGGCGATTGCCGCTAACATCGGACTCGGCGCGGCGATTGATTATCTGAACTCGATTGATTTTGAAGCCGCCGCGAAATACGAACACGAACTGCTCGAATACGCGACCGAAAAACTCTCGGCAATCGAAGGCGTTCGCATCATCGGCACGGCAAAGGAAAAAGCGTCGGTGCTGTCGTTCACCATCGAAGGCGTTCACCCGCACGACATCGGCACGATTCTCGACCAATCCGGCATCGCCATCCGCGCCGGACACCACTGCGCCCAACCCGTGATGCAATTCTTCGACGTTCCCGCGACGGCTCGCGCTTCGTTCGCCTTTTACAACACGCGCGAAGAAGTTGACGTTCTAGCGGAAGCGATTCAAAAAGTGATTGATGTTTTTGCGTAAGATGTTTGGTAGTAAATGAAATTTAGATTAATTTGAAATAAGGATACATTTTGATTGAAAAGTATCCTTATTTTTTATTAATGATACGAAAGTATCTTTAGAATCTGTTGGATAGATATGAGAAATAAAAAATTACTACAAAGAACATTATTATTTAATCTCATTATTTTTGTGAGTTGTTTTTCACCCGTTTATATCTCTGCTCAGAAGACGGTTGCTAAAAAGCTCACGCCACGCCAAATTGCTCAACAAACTTTGCCTTCTACTGTTTTGCTAGTGATGACTAATAACATAACAAAAGAAGCAAAATCGGGTAGTGGGTTCTTTGTTGCCGAAGATGTTATTGTGACTAATTTTCATGTAATCAAAGAAACAACAGAAGGTTATACAAAAATTTATGGTCAAGACAAAATATACGAAATTTTGGGTTTGGTCGGAGTAGATGAAAAAAATGATTTGGCATTGCTCAAAATAAAAAACATCAAAGGTAAGCCATTAAAATTAAATACAGATGATTCAATAGCGATTGGAGATGAAGTTTTTGCAGTCGGTAATCCAAAAGGTTTAGAGGGAACTTTTTCCCAAGGAATTGTAAGTAGTATTAGAAAAACTAACAAAGACAACTTATTACAAATAACTGCTTCAATTTCCGCAGGAAGTAGTGGCGGAGCAATTCTCAATAATAAAGGCGAAGTCATCGGCGTTGCTGTTGGGGCTATCGAAAGCGGACAATCTCTAAATTTTGCCATTCCTGTTTCACTATTGCGTTCATTGGTCTTGAAACAAAATCCTATTACTCAGTTAAGACTGAGTTTGGAAGAAAATGAAAAATGGTTTAACAGTAAAGACTATTTAACCGGCTACTTTAGTGGATTAGATGCGTATGAATGGGATGAACTGAAACATTCCTTTAACCTTGCAGACTGCGTGTTGAAGACGACTATAATCGGAAGAAAAAATGGAATGGTTTCCTACGTTAGTAAAAGTGAAGGTGATTTACGTTTTGCAGAAAAAGCTTATGTTATTGATTGGGAGAATCCATATAACTTGATTACTGTAAATTTTAGTAAACAGGTCAAAAGGCTAAATACAAATTATGACGAATTTGGAAGAATAATAAAAAGCGAGCGGCTTGATACCTCTGATGAAACTATTCTCATAAAAGATGTTGATTCAACCCCAAATCAGATGACAGTGTCGCTAAATTATGCAATTAAATTATGTGTTGAGAAAAGAATTAAATAAAGGAAATATGCAGCAAAATGTAAATTAAGTTGGCGAAGTCAGTTTTACTGATTTTGCGTGAGAAAACAATCGTAAATCCGAAATCTAAAATCCAAAATCGAAATATGCCTGCAAAAGATATTTATCACGATACGGTTAAAAAAGCCTTGATTAAAGACGGCTGGCGCATCACGTCTGAAAATCTGCAACTGCCGTGGGGCGGGACGCGGGCATATATTGATATTATTGCGGATGAAGTTTTTGCGGCGGAAAAAGAAGGACGTAAAATTGCGGTTGAAGTCAAAAGTTTTATCGGCAAATCGAATTTGTCGGAGTTTGAAAAAGCCATCGGGCAATTTATTATTTATCGTTTTGCGATGCGGCGGGAAGACGCGGAACGTCAACTTTTTCTGGCTGTCGGCGAGAAGATTTATAACAAACTTTTTGTTCACCCGGACGTGATAGAATTGATCGAAGGCGAAGATTTGAAAGTTTTGGTTTTTAATGAAGAAAAAGAGGTAATCGTGCGATGGATAAATTAGAGAGTTATCGAAATATTGTTAAAAAAGTCATTGGCGAATACGCGGCGATTCCTTATGCTTACGGCGACATCGAATCGCGCACGATGTTTGACGCGGAAAACGATTCTTATATGCTTTACAGCGTCGGCTGGAATTCGCGCGGACGCATTCACGGCATTAACATTCACATAGACATTATCAACGGCAAAATCTACATCCAACACGACGGCACAGAAGAAGGCATCGCCGATGATTTAGAGCGCGAAGGTGTTCCAAAGTCAGATATTGTTCTGGCTTTTCACGCGCCGGAATTAAGGAAACATACGGAATATGCCATCACTTAATTTTTGTCTGGATAAAAAATGATTATAAAAATTGCCGAGGGAAATCTTAAAACTAAATTTGGCGAATACCGCGAATATCTTTATTATGACGGGCTGAAAGAATCTATCGCGCTCGTGATGGGAGATGTCGTTGGGGCGGAAGATGTTTTGTGCCGTGTGCATTCGTCGTGTATTTTCGCGCACGTTTTTAACAGTATCGAATGCGATTGCCGTGAGCAGATGGAGATTTCCCAGAAATTGATAAATGAAGCAGGCAGAGGTATCGTTATCTGGCTCGATCAAGAAGGCAAGGCGAACGGGCATTTTGCGCTTCTCAAAAGTGCAGAAGGCAAACGGCGCGGTTTGACGCAGACCGAAGCATTTGAAGAGATCGGTTTCAAAAAAGACGCGCGGGATTTTACGCGGGCGGCGGAAATCTTGAATGAACTCGGCGTAAAATCTATTCGGATGTTGACCAATAATCCGAAAAAGACCGAAACCTTAAAAAAGCACGGCGTAAATGTCGTTGGGACAAAAGAAATCGTCATTGACGCGGGCGAGAATATGGAACTCAGAACTTATCTCGAAGGCAAGATCAAAGAAGGTCATTCGCTGAAATTGGATTGAAACAAATAAGAGAGAAAAGATTTATCGGCAAGGTTTCGCAGTTCAGTCTTCTCGAATTGTTCAATAAGAATTCAAATGTTTATCATTAAATTAAGCAATTTGTTCATCTGAAATCTGCCATATGAAATCTCAAAACAACTACGATGTCGCCGTGATCGGCGGCGGACACAATGGTTTGACGTGCGCTTGTTATCTGGCGAAAGCCGGATTGAAAGTCATTGTTTTAGAGCGTCGGCACATTGTCGGCGGCGCGGTTTGCACGCAGGATGATTTGATTGACGGTTATAAAATTGATGTCGGCTCGTCGGCGCATATTATGATTCATCTCACGCCCGTTATTAAAGATTTGGAGTTGGAGAAATTCGGGCTGGAATATATTGACTGCGACCCGTTTGCGTTTGCGCCTCTGCCGAATGGAGAAGGCGCGATCTATTTTTGGAAGGATGTTGATAAAACCTGCGAATCTATTGCGAAAATCTCGCCCGAAGATGCGGAGCGATATAAAAAATTCGTGACCGAATGGGAAAAATTGAACGAAGGTGTTTTTCAGGCGTTTTTGAAACCGCCGACGCTTTTTAATCTCGGTCGGCATATGGTTTTCAACCGCAGTAAGAACCCCGCCGATATGGTTCGCAAATTGATGACGAGTTACGGCGCGTTGGTCAAACAAACTTTCAAACACGAAGGTTTACGCGCGGCGATGGCGTGGCTTGCGGCGCAAAGCGGACCGCCGCCGACGGCAATGGCTTCGGGCGACTTCTTAGGCTGGCATTCGATGATTCACAAAAGCGGCGTGAAACGTCCGAAAGGCGGAAGCGGCGAATTAACTCAAGCGATGGCGCGATGTTTTGAGCATCACGGCGGCGAGATTTTATTAAATGCGGAAGTTGCAAAAATAGAAATTGAAAATAACGAAACGGGCAATATAATTTTAGAGAACGGCGAACAAATTAACGCAACGCGCATCGTTTCAAACGCGCACGTTCACACTACTTTTCTAAAACTTATCGGCGCAGAAAATTTGCCCGAAGGTTTAGCAGAGCGCATCGAAAACGTCAGAATCGGCAACGGTTTCGGGATGATCGTCCGGTGTGCCGTTTCCGAATTGCCCGATTACATATCCGCGCCAAACGGCGGCAAAGCGGCGGATTGTCATCACGGTTTGCAGTTGATGTGTCCGACAATGGATTATCTCGACAAATCTTACGCCGATTATTTGAACGGCATTCCGTCCAAAAATCCCGGCGCGCTGGCGATGACTTTTTCATCCGTTGACGACACGCTCGCGCCCAAAGGCAAACACACTTTGTTCATCTGGGGACAATATTATCCTTACGAACTTTCCAACGGCGAACATTGGCAGGACATACAGGAACGCGAAGCCGACCGCCTGATCGAAGTCGTCAACAATTACGCGCCCAACGTCAAAAATTCGATCATCGAACGCTTCACCCAATCGCCATTAGATCTCGAACAACGGCTCGGACTCCTTCGAGGAAACGTGATGCACGTCGAAATGGATTTCGACCAGATGTTTATGTTCCGCCCTTTGCCGGAAATGTCCGCCTACAAAACGCCGATCAAAAATCTCTATCTGACCGGCGCATCAACCCATCCCGGCGGCGGAGTCTTCGCCGCTTCGGGACACAACACGGCGCAGGTTGTTTTAAAAGATGTCAAGGGAAGTTGGTTTTAAGCGAGTTATCTATATGAAAAATCTTGTTGTTTATAGGCATCGTTTTCTTCGTTAGAAGAACAGTGTTTTAATATGTAGAGAAAATTGTCCTTACTTGATAACGCTTCATTCAGTAACGACCTCTTTTCTAAAGAAATATAGAGAGCAGCAGAACGTGCCTGACAGCTAATTGATTTCATTGGATTAAATTCAATGTCCGTAAACGCTGAATAATAAGCCATTAATTCTGTGAGTTCAAAATTCTTTTTTAGTGCATTGAGATATAACCAATCATAAAAAGCAGTTTTAGGTTCTAATTCCCAATCAACATTATAGAATCTAAATCCAATCAATTTACCTGATGATTTTAAACGAGGATCAGTTTTGGCTTCGCGGGAAGTTTTATCTAAAATATCTAAGTAAGGTCCACCAAACTCAAAAACTTTGCTTGCTTGATAAGCACATTCGACGCTAAAAATTCTTTGTTTTTTTACAGTGCGAATCTTCAGGTTAAATGAGCTTAAAGCATTGCCAAGCGACTCGACAGATTTACTTGAAATTTCCAAAGTCTTTGAGATACCCAAGTTTTGTTCAATAGAAGAATGTAAAGATTTAATAGATTTTTGCTTTTGAGAAACAGAAAATCCTGCAAACCAATCAAACATTATATTTTTGATGATTACAAACGGGAGTCCGGTTTCTTTTGGAATATAAACGGGTCTTTCTGCCATATTAATTACCCTTGCCAATAATTATAATCTTCTCTTGGAGCAAATAAACTTGAAAAAATCTTAAATCTTTTCTGTGGAAATTTCTTTCTAAATCTCTCTATTTCTACATTATTTTTAAATGCTGCTCCAAAAATGGAATCCGCCTCGATTTTATCAAAAACTAACACTTCTGCTTGAGGGTCTGTCGGACATCTATCATTAATACGCATTTCCTCACGACTAGGTTTTCCATCAATTTGGTTGAAAAGCCGTTCAAAAGCATCTGCTCCTTTGCGTTCTTCTATATCAATACGAACAATTGCATTATTTGCGGCATTTGTAACACAAAAAGCACAATCTTTTTCCCACAAAATACTTGGTTTTATGCCCAAAACCACCCAGTTTTCGTGCGGTATTGAATGTTATTCTTTAGCATCACATCGGCATTTCCAAAACATCCTGTAATTTGGAGATTCTATGGATAGGCTTGTTGCTTCTAAAAAACCATCTAAACGAAAAGCATCATTGGTTAATGGTTGAACATCTAAACCTTCAAAATTATTTCGCGGCAACAAACCGTTTTCTAAAATGCTTTCAAGATTTTCAATTCGTGTGAAGTGAACTAACCATCTTATATTTCGTTCTGTCACTATTCTTTCAATTTCATTCATATCTTCTGTGAAAGTGTTAGATATTGATAATCTATTCTGCAAAATAATCGAGTTTAACCAAACAATCAAATTCTATCAAAACTCTTAACAAAATCCGAATTATTTGTTACCACACCGCCCGAAATTCTAAACGTCTTTTAGTTCGACGGCTTTGATATTGGCATAGCGTGTTTAATCTTTGGCGTTGAAGGTCAGCAGATTTTCGATGTGATGCTTTCAAGCGCGGCGGCGATTTTTGCGTCGTGGATTTGAAATTAAAGGTTCAACAGAAAACTATAAATAATTTCAGCGAATTTTTGCTCCGTAGGAGCTTTTGTTAATAGCCCCGTGATTCAATCACGGGGTTTCTTGTAACAAAATACGGTAAGTCCCGTAGGGACGAATGAAACTGCCGTCCCTACGGGACTTTGCAAAACTTTCTCTGAATCCCCGCGATAAATCACGGGGTTATTAACAGAAATCCCTACGGGATAAATCAAATACAAAACTATTTTCAATTTTCGCTTGTCGGCGAAGTTTCTCGTCTAAATTTTTTTTAATCCTAGCCATCCAAACCGCGCCGCGAGATTTCGCGTAAAGCGTAAGCCTTTTTCAAGGTCGTAAGTCTGCTTGTTTCCATCAATTGCCACATTTCTTTTTGCTCGTCGGCTGACAGATTTCCTTCATTTTGTTTATTTAGAAGATAACTCAAACGCGCATCTTGTTCCGGCGGCATTTGAATTTCGGCGAGTTCTGAAATTTCTTTATCCGAACAAACGGCGATTTGCTTCTCCAATTCGTCAGCATCAATCGCAAAATCGCGCTCGATTTTCTCAGCAATAACTTCATCAATTCGGCGATGCGATTTGCTTACCGTGTTAGACAAATGGGCAAAAACATTTTCGGGTAAATTTATTGTAACTTCCATAATCCGAAACCTCGTTTACAAATTTTATCACAATTTTTCGCGCCAACCGAAATTTTAAACCTCTTTCGGTTCGACGGCTTTGATGTTGGCGTAGCGTTTGAAATCTTTTCTCCTAAAATTTACCAAATTGTTTTAACGAAAGTTGAATGCTGAATTTTTGTGTCGTTTGTAATCAATTCCAGATTCAGATGCTTCGCTGTATTGGAAATCAGGCAGTCGTGAAGTTCGGGAGTGATCAATAAATTTACACTACCAAAAAAAATCATTATTTTAGACACCAAAGTTTTTAATAAATTCTTCCATTTCAACTTTTCCGCCGATAACTAAGGGCGTTCGTTGATGAAGTTCGGTCGGTGTGATTTCTAAGATCGGTTGTTCGCCGTTGCTTGCCATTCCGCCGGCTTGATGCGCGAGAAAGGCGATGGGATTGGCTTCATACAAAAGGCGCAATCTGCCTTTGGGGTAATTCGTTGTTTCGGGATAAATAAAAATTCCGCCTCTCAAAAGGGTCCGGTGAAAATCTGCAACCATCGAACCGATAAAACGCGATGAGTAAAATTTTCCCAAACCGCCGCTTTTTAGATGCTTCACATATTCCACATATTTCGGCGGAAAATAATCGTTGTAGGCTTCGTTAAATGAATAATAATCGCCTTGTTCGGGCATTTGAATATTTTCGTGTGTCAAGATGTAAGTTCCGATTGAAGGATCGAGCGTAAAACCGTGAACGCCGTTGCCGACGCTGTAAACGAGGACGGTCGAAGAACCGTAAATGACGTAACCTGCCGCCACTTGTTTTTTCCCGGGCTGCAAAATCCAGTTCAAAGGATCACCCGCATCAGCATTTTCGGGACGCGTAAAAATTGAAAAAGTCGTGCCGATTGTAACGGCAATATCTATGTTTGAAGAACCGTCGAGCGGATCGAAAACGATGGCAAACTGTGCTTCGGGCGATGTGCTGATCAACATCGGATGTTCGTTTTCCTCGGACGCGATAACACCGATGCTCTCACGGTCGCTGAAACATTTTATCAAGGTTTCATCGGCGTAAACATCGAGTTTTTGCTGAACTTCGCCTTGAATATTTATTTTCCCTGCCGAACCGATAAAATCAGTCAAACCGGCGCGGCGCACCTGCGATTGAATCAATTTGCTCGCCAGAATTATTCCCGACAAAAGCCATTGCAACTCGACGGAAGAACCGTAAAATGCCGTATGTTCCTGAACAATATGTTGTTGAAAGGTTGTTCCCATTTTTTTATCGAGTTATGTTATTACGTTTATTCGGAACATTCAAAGCAAAATCAGGCATTCTATACTTTATGAATGTGTCATATCTTTCACAAAAATCTAAACAGAAGAATTGATTTGTTGCTTTCCGATTAAAAAAGTGGAAAAAAGTCTTGATATATCAGTTAGTTTTAACTCATAATTATAAAGTTGACCAATCAACAAAAAAAATCAAAATTTTTTGCAAGGTTTTTAACATTTCAATTATATAAAACGAAAGACAATTTTATTTTGAATTCCGATTGATTTGCCTGAATAGTTATTCAAAAGAGCGTAAGTTGGGCGCGGAAAACCAAATTGCGCGTAATTTACTGATTATTAAATCGCCGCTGACAAGGAGTGAAATATGGAAAATAAAAGGATTGATCGCAATCTAAGGGGATTGTATCGAAAATATGCAGGCATTTTGCTGATCGTTTTCTTGTTTGGCTTTACAGGAGCATCTGTAAAGGCGGCAGACGATGAAAATTTTGAATCGTCTGCGCCGGTTTTGATCAGCCAGACGGATTCGACCAAAGCCTTGACTGCGAATCCTGATAATTGGAGAGGTTTGCTGCCGAAGGGAAATTCCCAAACCGATCAGCGTTTAGAAATTTTTCCGCCCGGTTCAAGGGTGATAGTTTTTGTCACAAACACTGATCTGCTGCCGGATGAAAATGCCAATGCGTTTCGCGCCTTTATCGAAGACGCAAGCGGGAAACAATATCGTTTGGTAGTTGAAAATATTCAAATCCTTCGCCGTCAAAATTGGATTTATGCCTTGACGCTGCGTCTTTATGACGAAAATGCTTATAATGGTCAGCCCTCAGCGGCAGGAGAGGTTTTATTGCGCGTCGGTTGGCGCGGAAATACGAGCAACCGAGTTCGCTTGAGATTGGGAAAATCCGGTTCGATAATTCAAGATCGCGCCGGAGAATCGCCGACTCCCGCACCGACCAAACCTCTCATCCAAACTAATTTTGCCGAAAGCGTCGGTGATCGAAGGCGTTTTATGGAACAAGCGGCATTCGGTCCGAATAACGCATTCGATCTTCGTCTGCGTCAACTCGGCATACGCCGTTGGATTGACAAACAATTTAGCGAACCTTACCCGACGATTCCTTATCCGAATTTTCCGCTCAAACCGTTTGACGGACCGAACAGTTGCGGAACTTATGACACCAGTCCTGAGGTGAATTTATGCCACCGCAATCATTACTGGGCTTACAATAATCAAAAATGGATGATTCAGGAGGCTTTATACGGAGAAGATCAACTCCGTCGGCGCGTTTCTTGGGCATTGCATCAGATTTGGGTGGTTTCTCACGCCAACATCAGTCAACAGCGTGGATTGCAGGAATATATTGAAATTCTCGATACCAATGCCTTCGGCAATTACCGGAATTTGATGAAGGAAATGACGCTTTCCCCGGCAATGGGCGAATTTCTCGATATGGTTCGCAGCACGCGTCAGAGTCCGAACGAAAATTATCCGCGTGAACTTTTGCAGTTATTCACTATCGGATTATACGAATTGAATCAAGACGGCACTTTCAAACTTGACGGACAGGGCAATCGCATTCCGACTTATGATCAGGAAAAGGTTAATCAATTCACAAAAGTTTTCACCGGCTGGCAGCATTGCAATAACGGCAATAATACGGCGTGTGCGAACGCGACTTTGGGAATAACAAATTATATTGATCCGATGTATATGGTTTTTCCGAATGACCATGACCGAACCGCTAAAACTTTATTCGATTATCCGGGCGCACTTAATTCGACGATCCCGGCTTGCACGAACTGTACGAATGATACGGCGATCAGGATTTATGCCAATGATTCTTTGGACAAAACGCTCGATAATATTTTTTATCATCCGAACACCGCACCGTTTATCGGAAAACTTTTGATACAGCATCTCGTCACGAGCGATCCGAGTCCGGCTTATGTCGGGCGCGTAGCGGCGGCATTTAACAACAACGGCGCAGGCATTCGCGGCGATATGAAAGCCGTAATCAAAGCGGTTCTGCTCGATCCCGAAGCTCGCGGCAGCCGGAAAACCGATCCGACTTATGGCAAATTACGCGAACCCTTGCAGCATATAACCAATTTTCTCCGCACTTTTAATGCTCGCGCCGGAAACAGAACGGATGGAAATTTGCCGGCGACACCTCCGGCATCGTGTCAAAATAGAAGCGATGGAGTTTTCGATTGGGTAATTAGAGAAATGGGACAGGAAGTTTGGGTTCCGCCGACCGTTTTCAGTTATTATTCACCGGATTATGTCGTGCCGGGAACTGACATTCTCGGTCCCGAATTTGCTGTTGCCAATACGGGTTCTTCATTTGCCCGGAACAATCACATTTTTAACTTTTCCTTCGGCACGATCTGGCTCGGAACGCCGACGGCGAGTAATCCGTATCCGTATGTTCCGTGCGGCACTGCGATTGATCGTTCCGAAGCTATCGCTTGGGCGACGGCTGATTCGACCGGAAATACTTTGATCGAAGGTTTGAATACCAAAATGATGCACGGCACGATGTCCGAAGCAATGAAAACAAAAATTCGCACTGCAATAAATTTTAATGTGGACGGTGCGGCAAAAGCATCACAGGCAATTTTTCTGATAGGCAGTTCTTCGCAGTATCAAATACAAAGATGAGGTGAAATACGATGAAAGAAGATAGAAGAGAATTTATAAAAAAATCGGGTTGCGCCTTGAGTATGTTGGCACTGGCGACACAAGCGCGACATTTCGGAATGATGAGCGCGATGGCGCAGACGGTCGAAGATAAATCCGATTCGGCAGTTCCGTCGGATTATCGTGCGCTGGTGTGCATTTTGCTCAGCGGCGGAAATGACGGAAACAATCTGATTATTCCGAATCATTCGGATGCGAACATCAGCAATTACGCCGTTTATTCTTCGTCGCGGGCACCGCAGGGTTTGGCAATTCCGCAAAATCAATTGTTGCCGATTTCTGTTCCAAGGTTAAACAATTTGACCTACGGATTGAATCCGAGTTTGGGCGTAGTTTCAGGCGGAATTAACAGTGGAATTCACGGACTTTGGGGACAAGGCAAACTGGCTGCTGTGGTCAATACGGGAAATTTAATTCGTCCTTTGAGCAAAACGCAATATCAGCAAATGCCCGCGCTCAGACCGTATCAGCTTTTTTCGCATTCCGATCAGGTTCAGCAACAGCAGACGGCACGTTCCGATTCTCCGACTCCGCTCGGTTGGGGCGGCAAGATCGCCGACCGCACGAATCTATCAAATAATCCGACCGGACGAATTCCGATGATTACTTCGATTGCCGGAACGCATCTTTTTACGCTCGGACAAAATACGACTCCGCTGGCAATCAGAGATGCCGAAACCCGGCTTGATGAAGTTCTTATGTTATACAGTTCGTGCTGCACCGATCCGTTCTCGCTGGCACGTCAGACAGCCGTAGCTGAAATGCGAACGATTGATCTGGATTCAAGAATGGTTCAAGCCACAAGCCGCATTACCGATCAGGCGCAAGTAGCCAGCGATGCCTTGAACTCGTTTCAAGAAATAACCGTTACATTTCCGAATACCGATCTCGGCAAACAACTGAAACAAGTTGCCCGCTTGATAAAAAAACGCACCGATCTGAATGTTAATCGTCAGGTTTTCTTCGTCGAGATCGGCGGCTTTGACACGCACCAAAATCAACTTTACGGTCAAACAATGCTTTTGGCTGAACTAAGTCAGGCGATGCGGGCTTTTTACGATGAAATGGGCGTTCAGGGAATTCAGGATAAAGTAACGCAATTTACCCTGTCGGATTTCGGACGAACGATGAATCCGGCAGGTTCGGGCGGCGGTGTCGGTTCCGATCACGCTTGGGGCAATAATATGTTGGTTTTGGGCGGCGCAGTAATGGGCGGAAATATTTACGGTAGCACCAGACCGGACGGAAGCGGAAATATTTTTCCGACATTGCAACTCGGTGGACCGGACGATGTTGACGCGGGATCGAATCCGCGCGGACGCTGGCTGCCGACGACCGGCGTTGAACAATATGCCGGAACTCTGGCGCGTTGGTTCGGTTTGACAGACACCGATCTCGCCGCCGTTTTCCCAAACATTGTCAATTTTCCAAATAATAATTTGGGATTTATGAATCCGTAAAATCCTGAAAAGCAAAGTAAAAAGTCTGCGAAAAAATTAATCCGAAATAAAAAATTAACCTTTTTGCTGGGAGCGCACGCATCCCTGCGTGCTGAGTGCGATAGCACGAATAATTCGATTAAAGTCAGGTTGCGTGAGTTTTAGCGAAATTCGTTTGCTTTTGCAAACGGCACGCAGGGATGCGTGCGCTCCCAGCGCAGGGGCTTTTGTTTGTGCCAAACTTATTGAAAAATTATTACAGGTTAATTTTTATTCGCCAATAATTTTGATTTATCCGGTTTCGATTCTTGCAAAATTGCATAAACCGCTTCAAACATTTGTTTTTGCCGCGCCGCGCCGCTGATTGCATCGGCTTCGAGGCAAATATATTGAATAGAATTGAGCGCGGAATAAACCGACAGCGAACCGTCGTCAAGACTGCATTTCTTGGTTTGCAAACGTCTTGCAGATTTTTGGATGACTATATTAAAACCGAGTTCGGCAAAATGACTAACGTATTTGGCATTTGAGAGAAAAACGAAATTGTCTGCATCCTCTTCTTCGTTTGAAAGATAAACGCCTTCGGCTTGCTCTTCAAACGCGCCGTGCGTGAGGCTTTCGGTGTCCGAAGTTTTCAAAAATGCGTGTGCCGTCAAATCTGCCGCCTTTTCTTCTTTCGGTTTGGCGGCAACATCAGTGTTGTTGTGAACGGCGACGATAAAGTTTTCGCCTTCGCGCAAATTTTTCCCGTCCGGCGCGAAAATTATTTGCAAAAGATTGTCCGCGAAATTTTTAACGACCGCATTTATTTCGTATTGAACGCCGCAATTTCTGCCGTTTTCGGTGTAAATTCTGTTCGGATCAATCGAATAAGACTTTTCTTCAAAATTAAAATTCAAATAACGGCTCGCCTTGCCTTTTTCGTTCAAAGATTCCACTTCAATTAATCTTCCGCCATTTTTATCAACAAATTCCTTCGCCGTCTGCAAAGCGATGCGCTCATTAAAATGCGGCGCAAAAAACGTGATTCGCGCACCTGAATTTTCGTAAATATTGATCTTGACTTCGGTTTCGCCGAGTAAGAGAGTCTGCGTAGTTTTAACCGTCGCGGCATTTGCGCCCGTGAAAATTGCTAGTGTAAAAATTATTGCGAATAAAAATTTCATAAATGAACCTCTTTCAAACAAAACACTTGACACTTAAATACGCGTATTTTTGCTTGAAATGGGATCAAACTTTGAAAAAATTTTATTCATCCGCACCGTAAATTCTCAAATTTCCAAAAACACATCGCCAACCAAGAACAACATCACCAAAAATACGATTTCCGCGACGAATTTATAAAAATCCTACAAGCAAACGAAATTGACTTCGAGGAAAAATATCTCTGGAAATAATTATAGATTTGCAGAAAAATATCCCCGAAAATAGTTTCGCAGTCATTGCCATAAATAGTTTGGCGGTATTTGCCAAAAGAGATTTAGTGCGTGAAACGAAATATTCAGCACATCTTAATCAAAATACTCAGCGCGTGAAACGCGCGTCAGCATAAAGCCTGGCTCGTCAGAGCTAGGAAACATAAAATCAAAACACCACAAAGCCCATGAAAATGGGGACAGCAATTTATTCTCGTAAATCTGCTGTCAATAGGGTGTTTGTCGCTACCTAACGATAGCTTAGTCCTCTTGTGAGCATCTAAAATTCTGGCATTTATTTCTTAACAGAATAGAATCTTTTGACAAATTCCTATTTTTATACAAAATAAGAATACAAATATGTAGTTCAGCAAACATCTAAATTCATTTCTGACTCCTAATTATGAAAATAGCAATGGTTCATCTCAGCGATATTCACCTTGCAAAAGAAGGTGACATTATTAATTCTCGTGTTGACAAAATTGTCGCAGCTATATCATCCTGACCTGCTCCCGTAGAATTACACCAACAGAAAGGCGAGAATCAAATAAAATAAATTTAGGAGATTCAAGCTATGAAAAAGAAGACATTTACCGACGAGCAGGTCGTTGGGATTCTGCGTGGATTTGAAGGTAGTGGAAA
>JBBSAX010000029.1:0-32845 GCA_038251885.1 Pyrinomonadales bacterium
AAACGCGAATGATCTAATTTCAGCGCGTCAAAATCCGCACGTTCCTTTTTCAAATCCGCGACCGATTTTTCAAAATCCTGCCAAATCGCAACTCGCGCCGTCAATTTATTTTCCGTCAAAAGGCGAACATAAAGCGGCATCGAGTCCGCATCTTCGCCGCCCTGAACGCTCGTCAAACCGTATTTTTTCGCTTCGTCGAGCGCGAGCATCAAACCTTTCGTAACCATTTCGGCACTCGGCGGCGGAATAACTTTATCAATCAAACCCTGCGCCGTTTCCTTGACAACTCCGGCAGGTTCGCCTTTGTCATCAAAAACGATCTCGCCGCCTTCCGGTGCTTTCGTGTCTTTTGTAACCCCAGCCAATTTGAACGCCTTTGAGTTCGCCCACGCAATATGTCCGTCAACTCTTTGCAAAAAAACCGGATTATCCGGCGCGATGTTATCCAAATCCTGACGAGTCGGAAGTTTATTATTCCACAAGGTATGATCCCAACCGCGCCCGACAATCCATTCGCCTTTCGGCGTTTCCTTAACCTTCGCCGCAATTCTTCGACGCGCTTCTTCAAGCGTGTTTGAACCGTTCAGATCAACCTGCAAAAGTGCCATCCCGACACCGAGAAAATGGATGTGCGCGTCATTAAATCCGGGCGTAACGAGTTTGCCTTTTAAATCAATTGATTGTTTGGCGTTATATTTTGACTGCAAATCTTTTGACGCGCCGACCGCAACAATCTTCTCGCCGTCAACCGCAACAGCTTCATAAATTGAGCCTTTTTCGTCGGCAGAGAAAACCTTGCCGTTGTAAAGCAAAAGACTAATGTTTTGTTTGACTTGCGCCAGAGTTAAAACAGGCAAAAAGAATACAGAGATGAGCGAAAGATTCAATAATTTTTTTAGCATTTGAAATTTTCCTTGAAAGTTTGGATTTGAAAATCATTATAAACTTAATTTATCCAACACAACAAAACCACTGGTAGAGTAATTAAAATTTGGCAATAAAAGCATAACCCGTTAGAATTCATTTGCCATAAGTTTCAAAGAAGGTCTAAAAATGAAAAAAAAATCAATAATCTGTGTCGCTGCCGCTATCGTTTGTTTTTCGTTTCAAATTTTCGGACAAGTTCCAGATGATAAAGAACCTGTTCAGGTTTTTGTAGATAAACAGGCTTTGAAAAGAACATTTATACGCATCGTCAAAGCCGAAGATGAACTCCGTTTCGATGAAGTTTTAGAGGGAATAATCGAAAAAGGAAATCCGCTCGAACGTGAACGTGCGGCACTTGCGGCGGGAAGAATCGGCGATGAAGCGGCAATTCCTTTTCTTGTAAAAATCACCGAAAACGACCGTTCGAAAAAGGTGCGCGAAACGGCGGTTTTCGCGCTCGGCGAAATCGAATCAATTAAAGGCGCGGACGCGGTTCTGAATGTTTTAAAGAACAAAGGTTTTCCCGATATAATTCGCGCCCGCGCAGTTGAAGCCGCAGGAAAAATCGCGGCGGCAAATGCAAAAGACGAAAAATCAAAAGAACTCGGTCAAGCGATTTTAGATATTTTGGAAGCCGAAGATAAACGCGCCGAAAAGCAAAGCAAAGATATAATTTTGCTCGGAATCACGGCGGCACTTCGCGCTAAAGCCGACGAAACCGACTACGTTGTCGCCAAATTTCTAACGAATCTTGACGCAAGAATCCGCGCTGATGCCGCCAATACTCTCTCAAGACTTCGCACAAAAAACTTTAACGAAAAATTCCGTGCGATGCTGCTTACCGATGACGATCCGATTGCGCGTGCCAACGCCGCGCGTGGTTTGGGCGTAGGCGAAGATAAAGAAGCGGCAGAAATGTTGACCGAAGCCGCAGTTTCGGATGAAGATTCGCGCGTTCGAGTTTCCGCAATTCGCAGTTTAGGAAGTTTGAAAAACGAAAAATCTGCCGAAAAATTATTGGAGCGCGGAGAAAAATTACTGGCAGATTACAAAAAATCGAAGTTTGCAAATCCATCGGAAAAAAACGAACTTCTGGAAATTGTCGCGGCACTCGGCAAAATATCGGCGGATATAAACAATGAAAAAACTCTGAACTTTTTACTGAATCTCCGTAGTTTCGATGGTTTTCATTCGCCTGAAACCGAAGTTGCTTTTGCCCAAATCGCGCCGGAAAAATATTTGGAAGAATTTAACATTAAAAATAAAGGATTGCGCGATTGGCGTGTGGCAAGCAGTTACGCACAAGGTTTGAGCGAGATTTCCAATCAACCGAATGAAGATTTGAAAAAACGCGGCGGTCAGGCAATAACCGCGTATTTCGGCGACATTTTAGAAAAAGTTGCACCTGCCGATCAAGCCGAAATGAACAAAGCCATCCCGGATTTTATTCGGGCAACAGCCGCTTATAAATCGGAAATATTACCCGATCTTTTGCGCGAAATTATTACGACGAAAGATGTTTTTGTTCGCGCAACTGCTGCCGAACTTTTAGGCGAACAAACTGCAACAAAAGAAAATATCGAAGCGTTAAAAACCGCTTTAGCAAGTTCGCTGAAAACCGATAAAACCTATAACGACGCGCAATTAGCGACTCTTTCCGCGCTTGTCAAATTAGACAAACTGCAATCAATTCCATCGTTAAAACTCGCATTGGACGCACCGGATTTTCTTGTCCGAAAACACGCTGCGAATTTGATAAAGCAAAATGATCTGGCAAAAGACTTTCTGAATATCGAGGAAAAAGTCGGAACGGTTAAACCTTACAATGTGAAAACGGGAACGAAACTCGGACAAATCTTAAATACGGAAATTGATTATAAACGGGCAGTTTCGCGCGAAAACGGAAAAGTTCAAGCCGTTTTCACGACCGAAAAAGGAAAATTTACAATCGAACTTTTGCCGGACGACGCGCCTTTGACAGTTGATAATTTTATCAAACTGGCAAAAAGCAGGTATTTTAATAATGTTGCATTTCACCGCGTCGTGCCGAATTTTGTCGTCCAAGACGGCGATCCGCGCGGCGACGGAAACGGCGGTCCGGGTTATTCGATCCGCGACGAAATAAATACGATTCCATACCAACGCGGCGCAGTCGGAATGGCACTTTCGGGCAAAGATACGGGCGGTTCGCAATGGTTTGTGACGCATTCGCCGCAACCGCATCTCAATGGCGGTTACACGGTTTTCGGGCGCGTGAACGAAACCGATATGAAAATCGTAGATATGTTAGTGCGCGGCGATAAAATTTTGAAGGTTGAAATTGTTGAAAAAAAATAGCCGCAAAAAGGCGCAAAATTCGCAAAAAATAATAAATCAAATTTTTGCGAATTTTGTGAATCTTCGTGGCTGAAATCAAATTGTTCAGTAAAATTAAACAAAATGGAAAATATTGAAGAATTACAATCAATCGAAAGCCGTTCGCGTGGAAGTTTGAATAAACAAGAGCGCAAACAAATCGAGATCGAAGAAAGCCTCGAAACTATTTCGCATTATCTGGACGGACTTTTCAAAGTTCCCGGCGTTGGCTGGCGGTTCGGTTTGGATGCGCTGATCGGACTTGTGCCGAATGTCGGGGATATTACGACTTCCTTTCTTTCATTTTATATTCTCGTCGCCGGTGTGCGCTACGGTGTACCGAAAATCACGCTCGTGCGGATGGCTTTTAATATCGGTCTGGATTATCTCGTCGGCACGATTCCGTTTATCGGCGATGCGTTTGATTTTTTCTGGAAGTCGAACAAGCAAAATATGGATTTGATTCGTGAACGCGGCAAAGGTCGCGGCAAAGGCACGATGAGCGATTGGCTTTTCGTGATTTTTATTATTGTGTTTCTGATCGGTCTGCTCGTCGGTTCGGTTTTGCTGAGTTTGTTTATTTTGGGCTTATTTTTCAAAGGTATTTACGATTTATTAAACTCGATTTACTAAACTCTAAGATAACTTGCTTAAACTGACTGTTTAAGCCGTGTAAAACTTGACCAACAAGTGCTTTAGTGATATTCCTAAATAAAGTTTTTTTAATCAAAAAAAGACAATCCAAAATAAGGTGAGGAAATAAAATGAAGAAGTTGAGCCGTTCTATCTCGGGTTTGGTCATCGGACTGACTCTTGTAGGAAGTTTGTTCGCGGCAGGCGAAAGCAAGACGAATCGTAGTAAAAGAGCCGAAAAAGCTCTCGAAGTTAAAGTTGTGCCGTGGGGACCGACTCAGGTAGAAATTGAAGTGGCTCAAAGACGCATCGAACAAAGTTCATCTGTTCAAAGTGTGCTGGGCGGCGTGAATCATCGAATGATGTCATTTGAATATATTGATAATGATAACGGCGCAGCCCCGACTCGTTTTCGAATTATTTTTTATGATTACACAAACGATAAAAGTTATGTAACCGAGGGTGATTTTGCCGGAAAAGAAACTATCAACCTTCGTCAAGTATCCCTTGATCCGGGCGTTAGTGGAGAAGAACTCGATGCCGCGACAAATATGATTGCGGGCGATGCGACATTCGGCAGTTCTTACAAAGCCGGAACAATCAGACTTGACGGGGCGATGCCGCCGACGACTTACGTCAATGGCGAACGCCTTGTGAATATGTTAATTACACCTTTGTCGGAAGGTCTTAACGAGGTTGTCGGCATCAGTTTCAAAAATAACCGAATCGTTCGTTATGAAAATAGAACACCGCCGACCTCAGAAGCCGCACCGGAAGGTTCTTGTGGAATTGCATCATCAGGCGGCGGTTCGACACAAAACGGAACTGCCGGACAATACCAAATGACCGTAATGCAGGACGGAACACCGCTCTGGGAAATGTTGATTATTCGTCCTTCGGCTTCGTCCGGTAATGTCAATGAGCGTTCGGGTATCGAAGTTCGTGACGTGAAATACAAAGGGAAATCGGTTCTCAAACGCGGACACGCGCCGGTTTTGAATGTTCAATACGTCGGTAATACGTGCGGACCTTACCGCGATTGGCAATATGCTGAAGGAAACTTTAATGCACCGGATGCGGGCGCAAGCAATCCTGCTCCGGGAATAAGAGTTTTGGGTGCGGGACAAATTGCCACAACCGCCGTCGAAAGTGGCAATGATGCGGGAAATTTTCGCGGCGTAGCAATTTATCAGCAAGATGCGGGGTTTGGAAATGAACTCGTAATGGTTTCGGAAATGAATGCCGGTTGGTATCGCTATGTAATGGAATGGCGATTTGCCGCCGACGGAACCATTCGTCCGCGCTACGGTTTCGGTTCAACAACCAACGGTTGTGTCTGTAATCCGCGAAATCATCACGTTTACTGGCGTTTCGACTTTGATGTCGTCCAACCGAATAATAAAGTGTTCAAAATCGAACGCGGTCGTAAGTTCCAAACTCCGCTTAACACGGAATTAGCACTTTTACGTAATGCGACAACCAATCGCAGTCTTTTGATTCAAAACGCAAACGGAGATGAAGCATATCAAATAACTTCTAATTTGATTGACGGTTCGGTTGCTAATTCAGCCGGTGTAATAACAGATACATATGGTGCAGGTGATTTGTGGGTTACGAAATTTCAAGGAACGGCAGGATCGCCGCTTGAGATTGATGATCCGAATTCAGGTTCGGCAGCAAACCTTGCGCCTTGGATAAATAATGAATCAATTAATAATCAAGATGTGGTTGTCTGGTATGGCGCACATCAATATCGAACCGATGCAAGCAGCCTGACAAACTCTGATAATAGAGATAATATTCTTCGTGGTATTCACGTTGTCGGTCCCGATCTTCGTCCGGTTCGCTGGTAAGATAACGAATTAGATTTAATAAAAAGAGCGGTAACTTTAACCAAAGTTACCGCTCTTTTTATTTTTGAATATTCCCGGATTTAAAACCCGATTATTTTATCTTTTTCGGTTTTTCTCTTACGTAAAACATAAAGTCAACATCTTTTTCTCCTTCATCAGAATTCCACGAAATATCTAACTCTGTTACAGGCTCAAAAATCTCGAGTTTATTTATTGCTTCCAAAGTTTTCTTCAGATTATCTTCGCGGAAGATTTCACCTTCAATTAAATAAATTACTTTGCGAAAATCTTTTATTCGGTGTTGTTTGTTTCCGCTGAAATCTACACGGCGGATTCTGTAGTCTTTTAATAAATCAAAATTTCTGACATCGGAAAAAGCGATGTCGTAAATCGCGTAATTTTCCCAATCTTTATAATCGAAATGCCACCATTCGTTTTTATTGACGGTAAAACCTTCTGCTTCCATCAGTTTTCGCAGAAGATCGCGGTTTGTAATTTCTTCTTTTGTTCCACCTTTATAGTCCGGCGAAGCACGTTCGGTGAATTCGTCAAAATCCGAAGGCATCGGCAAAAGTTCGCCCGTTTTCAAATCATAAATGCTCAGATCAACCGCACAACCGCGATTGTGGCGCGAACCTTTTTTCGGATCGGCGACGAATTTTCGTTTGTCTTCGGGCGTAACTTCCCAAAAAAGTTTCGTAACTGTCCAAGGGCGATAACCGTCGAAAATTACCAGACCGAGATTTTTTTTCTTTAAATTTTGATGAACCTTCAAAAGTGCTTCTGCCGCCGGACGCTGCAAAAATGCGCGGGCATCCGAATAAACCGCTTTGCCGACGAAATTATCCGTGCGGGCGTAGCGAATATCGAGTTTTATAGTGTCGTCAAGTTTTATGAGTTCGAGCAAATCAGCCTCACTTTTATTTTTTTCTTGCGGCGGCGAATCTTGCGCCAACGAAAAAGAATTCGCAAGCAATATCGAAACAAGCGCAAGCCAAATTGTCAAGAATTGTTTTTTCATTATTTAACAAATCAAAGTAATCGGTCAGTAAAAAGTAATATCTGATTGCCGGGAGCGCAGGTTGCCAACCTGCATAAGCGCGATAGCGCGAAAATTTCCGTTGCAATCAAAGTGTTATGAATTTAATCGTTATTCGTTTGCTCAGGCAAACGTGCAGTTTGGCAAACTGCGCTCCAGTCATAACTTTTTACTGACCGATTACAAATCTTACAACATAAACATTGAAAAAAAATCACAAAAAGATTATTTTAAAAAAAACGATGCAAGAGCAACCGCAGAAAAAAGAATCTACGTTTTCTAATTGGATAAAACGCTTAGGCTTGGCGGGATTTTTGTTTTTTCTCATCAAAGGCTTGATGTGGCTTCTTGTTCCCGCTCTTGTTGCTTATTTCGCGTTGTGAATTTTAAGGCTTTTTAATCGGTGGCGGCTCGTCGCCATTTGTTTTCGGCACAATATCTTCCGGCACGATTTCTTCGTCATCATCCAAAACTTTAATTTCAGTTCCGTATTTCTGATAATTCTTAAAACGAATCAAATTGCGCGTTTCAAACACATTGCTTCTTTCACGAAACGTCAGACGCACATCGGAAACCGTCGGCAAAAGATATTTTTCGTCGCTGATCGTTACCCAATCGTAATCAATTATGCGGTTTGCCGTTTGAATCGGGAAATCTTTCGGAATTTCAGTCGCCTGACTTTCAATACGGATAACGCGGAAATTTTCGCGATCAATCCAGATTCTACCTTTCATCCCGGAAAGTGTAGTGTCCGTTATATACCCCGAAGCCGTGATGCGCTGTTTGGCTTTTGCGAGTTCAATTGAATAATCAAAAACCAGAGCCGGACGTTCACGAATCGTATCTGTGTCAACAATTTCAAACTTTGTTTCGCTTTCAGGCTTGAAAATTAAAGCCAAAACCGTCACAAATTCGCCGGTCGAACTCGTTCCGCCGACTTGTTCGTAAGATTGTTTTGATGTTTCATTATTTTGCAAAACGCCGTTGACCGATAAAACTTTGTATTCTTCCTGACCTGATGCGCGATAACTAACGGCGACGATCAACTTATCGAGATTACGGAAATTACTCGTTCCGGCATAAGCCGCAGAGCGCACGATATTTTGTTTGACGACAAAATCGGGCATATCTTCGACCGCTGCCAGCGTCGCTTCACGCGCCTTTGCCAGAACTTCACGCCCTTCTTTTTCCGAAGGCAATTTTGCCGCTGTCGGATTTGCGCGTCTTTTTTCAGATTCTTCCAGAGTTCTTTGCAATTCAGCATCGTTACGACCTTTTGTGCGGGTCAAACTTCGCAAACCGTCGGTTAATTCAAAACCGAGTCCGCGTGTCCGAATTGCTTGAATCAATTCCTCCTTCGTATTCGGATTTTTTTCCAAAACATAAAGCATTTTGACGTATTCGGCTTGTGTCAGAGGCTTTTGCCGAGTTTCCTGTCCAAATATAAAATTCAGCGAAAATAAAACTACAATTGCGGTTAATAAAATTTTTTTCATTGTCGTCTATAAAGATGCTCAAAAACTTTTGTTCGTTCGCTTTCAGTAAAAATTTTAATGTAACAAAAAAGCGGAGAAGGAGTTTTCCGTTAAAAACCCTTTCTCCGCTCATTATATTTATCTTGGAAAAAAACCGGAATTTAATTAATCCAATCTTCTTCGTAATTCAAACGCCAGTTTTTAGTTACCCAATCCTGCGCGGCGGTTAAAGCCTTTTGTTTCCATTTATTCACATTTTCCGAAATGGAAAGCGCAGCCAGCGGCTTGCTCGGATCGCGTTCAACGCGGATAACTTGCGTATCAACTTCGATTATAAAATCATTTTCGTCTGACAAACGCAACTTAACGTCGCTGCCGACCGCCGGTAAAATATCGAGATTTACCAGCACGCTCGTTTCACCGAGATTTTCCGTTAAACCATTGACAAAAACAACATTCCCGTTGTCCTCATCAACCCAACTCGCTTGCACCGATAACTTCGCCATTATGCGTTGATGCAGCGGAATTCTATTTGTTATTGTAGATTGTGACAATCTCGCCATTATTTTCCTCCCCTTGATTCGATCAAAATAGTTAATTTTATGTGCATATTGTAAAAGAACTCATGATCTTTGTTGTTTGCCAGATTAATCTAAACTATATTTACAAAAAAGTCAAGTTTACAAAAACCGCTCAATCCGCTTAACTAAGACAAATCCTAATCTTGCTTAATGTAAGGGTTGCATAAGATAGGTTGAAATTAGATTAAAATGCCGACTTTTATTGTTAATAGCATAAACCGCTCAATCCGCTTATTGCTTAAGTGTATAATATTAGTAAACAATAAAATTTAAGAATTTCAAAAATCGTAAGCCGCACTTGAGCGAAATTTTAGTAACGCAAAGGCTGTATTAAAACTTTTAAAACTTCCCACAGTAATAGAGCGACCAATTCAAGTTTGATAGCGGGAATTTTCTTTATTTTAAGGAAAATTCCATACCTCATAAAATAAATCGCAAAAATCTCTTAAATTATTCCCGATTCAAATAGATATTTTTAACTTTTGTATTTACATCAAACATCCTTTAACGATGAAACTATTTTGATTTGTTTACATAAATTTAACTTTTGAATAATAAGATATTTAGTTTCAAGCATTACGTTCTTTTTTAGAGAAATTTTTAAGGAACTCAACTTGCGTGAATAAATTTTCAAAATTTTGTATAAAAACAATATTTTGAGAAATTTTTACGATAAAAATCGTAGAGACAAACTAAAAGTGTGAAAATCAAGCACTTACAAAGATTGGATTTATGAGATCAAAAATTTTATCCAAACCAATATACTTGCGAAAAATTTTATAAATCCAAAAACTAGGATAAAAATCTAAAATATGTAAATGTTTTAGATACAAAAACAGAGCAATTTTTTTCAAAAATTAACATATAAATTAAATTTTTAGCAACGATAATTTTTTGTTTGCTAATTGGCATTGGTCAACCTTTCTGCATAAGCCAGAACAGAAAGTATCGCGGGTGTCTTAAGAAACACAAATTCCGCAACTTTAAATAAAATTTCATTTGCAAATAATATTTTGATTTACAAAATATTATCAAATAAGAGGGCAACAATTATAATGACTAAAAAAAATATTATGAACCAAATATGGGCATTAATGTTAGTTGGTATTTTTTCAATAACAATTTCGGCACAAATTACAACTTCCGAAATAGTTGGACGGATAACCGACGGACAGGGAAACCCTTTAGAAGGAGTAGTCGTTGAGGCGTTACATCAACCTTCGGGAACTAACTACACAGCCGTTACCAATGGAGAGGGACGTTTTACGCTTCCGGGAATGCGCGTCGGCGGTCCCTACACGGTTAAGACTATACAAGCGGGCTTCAACGAACAAAAAGTTGAGAACATACAACTCAGTTTAGGCGCGTCGGCAACCGTTAATTTTAATCTGAGTTCGGCAATTAACGAAACAGTAACCGTGCAATCTGAAGATAGTGCGATTTTTAGTGAATCGCGAACAGGAGCTACGACTTCGATCAGCACTCCCATTATAGAAACACTGCCTACTATCTCGCGACGCATTGGTGACTTTACCAGACTCACGCCTCAAGCAGGCGGCGGCGGAACATTTGCCGGACAGGACAATCGTCTGAACAATATAACGGTGGACGGTTCTTATTTCAATAATTCATTCGGACTTGCCGGACAGCCGGGCGAACGAACGGGAGTTTCGCCGATCTCGCTTGATGCTATCGAGGCTATTCAGGTTAATGTCGCGCCGTATGACGTTCGCCAGGGTAATTTCGTCGGAGCAGGCGTTAATACCGTTACCCGAAGTGGGACAAATACATATAACGGTTCGGTTTACTATCTATTCCGCAAACCTAATCTCGTCGGCAAAAAAGCCGGTAATAATACATTTAATCCGGGAGATTTCGACTACAAAAATTATGGCTTTCGTATCGGCGGACCTTTACCATTCTTCAACTTCGGCGAAGGCGGACCGCTCTTTACCTCAGGCAGAAACAAACTTTTCTTTTTCTTCAGCTACGAGAATGAAAATCTGACGCAACCCGGCACGACCTTTACTGCCAATACCGGCGGTCAAACGGTCGGCGGCAATACAACTCGCGTCTTAGCATCTGATCTGGACGGTTTAAGTACTTATTTACGCCGGAATTTCGGCTATGAAACCGGTCCGTATCAAGGCTATTCCCAGTCAACCCCGGCAAAGAAGTATTTGTTTCGAACGGACTATAATATTAATTCTACAAATAGACTCAGTCTCCGATATGTCCAACTTGATTCCAGCACAGACGTACTTGAGTCCAATTCATCGTCTCTTGGCTTCGGTAGCCGAAGAACCAACTTGAATTCGTTGAATTTTGAAAATTCTAATTACCAAATCCTCGAAAACATTCGTTCATTTGTCGGTGAATGGAATTCGGCGATAGGAAGCAGAGCGTCAAATAATCTTCTTATCGGATATACGAAACAAGACGAAAGCAGAGCAGCTAAAGGAGCTTTCTTTCCTTTAGTTGATATTCTGGAAGGAGGCTCGACTTATACGAGTTTCGGCTTTGAGCCGTTCACGCCGAATAACGAACTTCGATACAATTCGCTCCAAGTTCAGGATAATGTGACTTTTTATCGAGGCGCACACACGATTGCGACAGGAATAAGCTATGAGCATTATAAATCGGAAAATGTCTTTTTTCCCGGTTCTCAGAGCGTTTATGTCTATGGCTCTCTTCGAGATTTTTATGATGATGCGAACGATTTCCTTGCTAATCCTAACCGCACCACGACTCCATTAGTTTACCGTACGGGCACAAACCCTAGATTGCCCGGTTCGACCCCTTGCTTACCCGGTAGCACGGGTTGTGCATTGGTTCCCCTACAGTTAAGACGTTTTCAGGTAAGATGGTCGAATATTCCCGGTCTTGATAAACCGACTCAACCGCTTGAAGTTGACTATGTAGGATTTTATGGTCAGGACAACTGGAAGATAAGAGATAATTTTTCACTTACCTACGGTCTTCGGCTTGATGTGCCGTTTTTTGCAAAAACCGGCTTTGCCAACCCACAGGCTAATTCTTTGACATTCAAGGATGAAACAGGTCAATCGGTTCAATACCAGACTGAAAAACTGCCCGATGCCAATATTCTTTGGTCGCCAAGAGTCGGATTTAATTGGAATCCGTTTAAGAGTGGTAGAGTTCAAGTTCGCGGTGGAACGGGCGTATTTACAGGAAAACCGGCTTACGTATGGATTTCTAATCAAGTCGGCAACAATGGTATATTGACCGGATTCGAGCAAGGCGATTCTTCTACATCTACATCCCCTACAGCCATCCTGTTGACAAACAGACCGTTTAACCCGAATACTGAAAGATACAAACCGGCAACAGTAACAGGTGCGCCCGCATCATCGTATGAACTGGCACTGACAAATTCTGACTTTAAGTTTCCGCAAATATGGCGTTCGAGCATAGCGGCTGATGTTAGATTGCCGCTTGGTTTGATAGGTGGCGTTGAATATCTTCACTCAAAAGACGTAAACGGGGTTTACTATATTAATGCAAATCAGACCGATCCTAACACGACTTTCACCGGTCCCGACAATAGACCGAGATGGACTACAAGTAATCGCATTAACAGTAATATTACAAGTGCCGTAGTACTTAAAAATCAGAATGTAGGAAAAACTTGGAATCTTGCGTTCACACTTGAAAAGCCTTTTTCAAACGGATTGTGGATCAAAACTGCATACAGTTACGGCGAATCGAAAAATACGGTTGATCCGGGTTCGATTGCTTTCGGATCATGGAATAACAACCAACATTCCGGCAACTCGAACAATCCGGGGCTTGGATTTAGTGGTGCGTCATCAGGACACCGTTTCTTTGCAACGGCTTCGTATCGCTTGGAATACTTTAAGTTTGGAGCGACGACCGTTTCAACATTTTGGGAAACACGAACCGGCGGCAATGGTAGCTACGTGTTCAGTGGAGACTTGAATGGAGATGGCGGAACGAGCAACGATTTAATCTATATTCCGAGAGACATCTCCGAGATGAATTTTGAGCAATTTACTGCAAGCGGCACAACATTTACTGCCGCGCAACAGGCTGCCGCTTTTGAGGCGTTTATCAGTCAAGACCCGTATCTTTCCAAAAATAGAGGCGGATATGCCCAACGTGGAGCGGCATTTCTGCCACTTACCACAAGTATTGATTTCAGCATCGCTCAGGATATTATTCTGAAAATCGGGAAAACCAAGAATAGTTTCCAGATCAGAGCTGATATTCTCAATTTTGGAAATCTTCTTAACGATAATTGGGGTACTGGACAAGC
Source organism: Pyrinomonadales bacterium (assembly GCA_038251885.1). Lineage (GTDB taxonomy): Bacteria > Acidobacteriota > Blastocatellia > Pyrinomonadales > Pyrinomonadaceae > JAHCHG01. The sequence continues at coordinate 13,161 of JBBSAX010000029.1, forward strand.
TTTCAATTCTTTACAACCATTGATTGCTCGCCCAGCAGATTCGCAAGGTCGCGCGTTGTATCGTCTGCGTAATAATGGGTCAAATCTTATTACAGGTTCTTATATACCAACTGCCGGTACATCGGATGTTTACCGAATTCAGATCGGAATACGATATACATTTAACTAAAAACTTTGCGGAGTATTTTACTTCCGATCATTCTCAACTTTTTTGAGAACTTTATTTCGACGGCACGTATTTCCCGGTAAATGCGTGCCTTTTTTGTTTATTTTTAGTTATGATCTACCATAAAAAAATATGCGAGTTCTGCAAATCAATTCGGCTAAGAACTTTGGCGGCGGCGAGCGGCATTTTGTTGATTTGGCAAATGGTTTGATGAAACTCGGACACGAGTTGTTTTTAGCGGTCGCGCCGGATTCGCCGGTTTTGGAAAAACTTTCGGAATTTCCCGATAAAAAATATTTGCAGATAAAAATCAAAAATGCGCTTGATGTTTTTGCGGCACGGAAGATCGCAAAATTTATTAAAAAAAATGAAATCGAAATTGTTCACGCACACACTGGAAAAGATTATCTTCCGGCGAGTCTTGCGGTTAGATTTGCGCCGCAGGCAAAACTCGTTTTGACGCGCCATGTGCTTTTTCCTTTGAAAAATGTGCAGAAATTTGCGCTTAAAAATGTGTCAAAAGTGATTGCCGTGTCTTCAGCGGTCGAAGCGAATTTGCAAAAGACTTTTCCGAAAGAAAAAATCGTAACAATTCCGAACGGAGTTGATGCTGAAAATTGGGCAAATGTTGATCACGAAAAATTGAGAAAAGAGTTTCGCTTTGAAAATAATATCTCTTTTGAAGCGCAAGTTTTGGGAACAGTCGGCGAATTGAAACATTTGAAAGGACAGCAGGATTTTATTCTGGCGGCGCAGATCGTTGCGAAAAAATTTCCCGAGACGCATTTTATAATTGTCGGAAAAGATAATTCATTCGACAAAAGTTTTCGTCGCGAGTTGAAAAGATTGGTTAAAACTTTCGATCTGGAAAAACAATTTACGTGGTTCGATTGGATCGAGGACACAAAACCTTTGCTTTCGAGCCTCGATATTTTCGTTTCGCCGTCGCATTCGGAAAGTTTCGGTTTAGCGATTCTCGAAGCAATGGCATCGGGTTGTGCGGTTGTTTCAACCGAAACCGAAGGCGCAAAAGAATTGCTTGAAAACGATAAAAGTGGAATTTTAACGCCTGTCAAAAATCCGGTAAAACTTGCCGAAACGATTTGCGAACTTTTAGGAAATGAAGAAAAAATAAACGAGTTAGGAAAAAACGCACAAAAAACTGCTAAAGAAAATTTCGGACTGGATAGAATGATTTCGGAAACTGAGAAAGTTTATCGAGAAATTCTTTGACTGGAGCGCGGGCTGCCAGCCTGCATCGTCGCAAAATCGGCGAAACGGCGTTCGATTATATTCAAGTTTTTTGTAATCAAACGCTTTTTCGCGCTCACGCACTCATTGCAAGCGAGCCGCTTGCGCTCCAGTCAAAAATCTTCATCAAAATTTCCGTCCATTACCTCGCGCATTTTGTCGCGCACGACATCGTAGCTGAAACCTAAATACAAAAGATGATCGTAGAACTTTTTCTTTTCTTTTTGATCTTCGGGTTTACCTTTTATTCGCAGCCGTTTGGCGATTGCGCGGTCAATAATTTCTTCTTCGGGCGTTTCTTCAAATGTTTGTTCCAATGCTTTATCAATCGTTTCTTTATCGAGTTTTTTCTTTAACAAATCCATTCGCAGACGTTTTTTTCCGATTGGTTTTTGGCGAACTTTTGATGCGGCGAAATCTTTGGCAAATTTTATATCGTCCAAATAACCGTATTTTTTGAGTTTTTCGATTACTTCTTCGACAATTTCCTGATTTGTCCAAGGTTTTTCAAGTAATCTTTCGCGTAATTCTTTTATCGAACGTGGTTTATATGTCAGCAGATTTATGGCGCGGTCAAATGTTTTCGTGCGCGATCTTTCAAGGTTTTTGATAAAGCGTTCTTCGTCTTTAATTTCTTTGTATTTTTTCCACATTTGCAAATTTTCAGGAAAAGTCAGAACCATCATGCGGTAGCAGATGGTTGAACTTAATGATCTTGAGTGATTATATTAAAAGTTCAAAATTGATAAAATTAAACCGTTTGCCACCGCAAACGGTTCTGACTCGAATTCACAATTATTATGAACGGAATTTTAATCATAGACAAACCCGCCGGAATCACCTCGCACGATGTCGTTTCGCGGCTGCGGCGGATTTTGAAAACGAAAAGCATCGGACACACGGGAACACTCGATCCTTTTGCGACCGGAGTTTTAGTGATGCTCATTGGCAAAGCGACGCGGCTGGCGCGTTTTTTGGACAAAGACGCAAAAGAGTATCAAGCGGTTGTATGCTTTGGTTTTGAAACTGACACGGGCGACGTAACCGGAAACCGGAAAGTTCAAAGTTCAAAATTTAAAATTCAAAATTTTGAAGAATTTTCAATGGAAGATGTTGAAAAAGTTTTGCCTGAATTTCGCGGCGAGATTTTGCAAACTCCGCCGATGTATTCGGCAAAAAAGGTAAAAGGGAAAAAACTCTACGAACTGGCAAGAAAAGGCGTAGAAATCGAGCGCGAACCTTTAAAGGTGAGAATTTCCAAACTTGAAATTTTAAGCGAAAAATTAGAAAGTACGAAAGAAGATTTAGAACTTGAAACTTGGAACTTGAAACTCAAAGTTGCTTGTTCTGCCGGAACTTACATTAGAACTTTGGCGGAAGACATCGGCAAAAAAATTGGGATTGGCGCGCATCTTGCCGAACTTAGAAGAACTCGCGCCGGAAAATTCGCTTTACAAAAAGCCGTTACTTTAGAAGAATTGGAAGAAACTGTCGAAAACGAAAAACTCGGCGAAATTTTAATTTCGATGAATGATGCCATAGCACATCTTCCAAAAGTTATTTTAACTGAAAAAGAAATCGAAAAAACGCGAAACGGAATAAAGTTTATCTACGAAAACTCGGAAATTGCAGATAATCAAGCGATCAGAATGACGGATGAAAACGAAAATTTAGTGGCAATCGGTTTTTATAATTCGGCAGAAAATTATGTGCAGCCGAAAGTCGTTTTGGTGTAAAATCATAAAAACGAGGAAATTTTATGAAGAAAAGAGATTTGGCTTTAGGAATCGGCGGCGCAATCGGCGCGGCGGTTGCGGTGAAAATGCTGACGCGCAAGAAAACTGTTTCGTGGGAAAATTTTGCGGAAAATGTTCATCATTCGGGAAACTCAAATTTTACGGAAGTTGACGGCGCGACGGTTCATTATCAGGAATTCGGCGACAGAGCGCATCCGACAATTATTTTAATTCACGGCTACACGGCTTCGACCTACGTTTGGAAAACGGTCGCGCCGATGTTTGAAGAAAGAGATTTTCACGTAATTGCCGTAGATTTGCTCGGTTTCGGTTATTCCGACAAACCTACGTGGTTTGATTATACGATTCAATCGCAAGCGCGAATGATCGTGCGATTGATGAACATTCTCGGCATCGGACAAGCAACAATTGCCGGTAATTCCTACGGCGGCGCGGTCGCTTCCGAATTAACGCTCGATTATCCCGAAAGAGTCAGCAAACTCGTGCTTGTTGATGCTGTTTGTAACGATGAAGCCTTGGAAAGTCCGATTTTGAAACTTGCCAATCTTCCGGGTGTCGGCGAAGTTTTAACACCGTTTTTGCTCGATTCTAAGTTTTTTCTAAAAGCGAGAATGAAAGGCACTTTTTCGCCGGAAAATCGTCATTTGATTACGAACGACCGGGTTGAATCATTGATTCGTCCTCTGAGTGCGGCAGACGCGCACAATTCCGTTTTGCAGACGGCGCGGAATTGGGACGCAAACCGCATCGAGGAAGATGCAAATCTGATAAATCAACCGACTTTAATAATCTGGGGCGAAGACGACACGGTGATTCCGATTCACAACGGTTTTACGCTTCACAGAGAAATTCTAAATTCGCGCTTTGTTATTTTTCGTAACTGCGGACATATTCCGCAGGAAGAATCGCCGGATAATTTTGTCGAAATCGTGACAAATTTCTGCCACGATCAAAAAGGCAGATTTGAACTTGAAGAAAACGAACAAATGCATCTGGAATCTGTTTCTTGAGTTTTTATTCGTCATTCATCTAAATCTTTTTGTGAACTTTACACTTTTTGCTGTTATTCTTTTTTTAACTTTTGTCCAAAGTCTGTTTCTGGATAATGAAAAAAATCCTTAAAATTTTGCTTTTTATTTTGGCAATTCTGCTCGCGGGTTTTCTGATATTTTTCTTTTTTTTCGCAGCATCTGTTGTTGAAAAATCACTCAATCCGGTAATTAATAAACCGCCGTATCAAGTTTCGGAACAGGCGAAAAATCTGCACGAAAAACTGTTTGTCGCTGATCTTCACGCCGATTCTTTGCTGTGGAATCGTGATCTTTTGGAAGATTCTTCGATTGCACAGGTTGATGTGCCGAAACTTCTGCGCGGAAACGTCGCGCTTCAGGCGTTTACGGTCGTTACAAAAACTCCGAGAAATCTGAATATCGAACGCAACACGGACGAAACGGACAATATTTTCTGGCTCGCTCTGGCGCAAAAACAGCCGCTTGAAAATCTTTCGAGTCTGACCAAACGCGCTGTTTATCAGGCGAGTAATTTACAAAAATACGCCGATAAATCAGATGGAAAATTAGTTGTAATCAAATCTAAGACAGATTTAAAAAACTTTCTCGAAAGACGCAAAACGGAAAAAATTGTCGGCGGTTGGCTCGGAATCGAAGGCGCACACGCTTTGGACGGAAGTTTGGAAAATATAGACGTTTTATACGATGCGGGTTTTCGGATGATGTCGCCGACGCATTTTTTCGATAATGACATCGGCGGTTCGGCGCACGGCGTTGAAAAATACGGTTTGTCTGAAAAAGGAAGGGAAATGGTCCGCCGGATGGAAGCGAAAAATATGCTCGTTGACGTTTCTCACGCTTCGGCAGAAACGATTGACGACGTTTTGAAAATTGCGACAAAACCCGTCGTCGTTTCGCACACGGGCGTGAAGGGAACTTGTGATAATCAACGGAATTTGTCAGACGAACAACTCAAAGCCATTGCTAAAACAGGCGGAATGGTCGGCATCGGATTTTGGGAGACGGCGGTTTGCGGTGAAGATGCGCGAAGTATTGCGAAAGCAGTTCGTTATGCGGCAAATCTGATCGGCGCGGATCACGTCGCGCTCGGTTCGGATTTCGACGGCTCGGTCAAAGTTCCGTTCGACACGAGCGGCGAGGCTTTGATTACCGAAGCGTTGCTCAACGAAAACTTCACCGAAGAAGAAATTGCCGAAATTATGGGCGGAAATATTTTGAAATTATTAAGCGAAAATTTGCCGGATTAATATTCAGAGAGTTCAGAGTTACACTTTTAAAGTATATGGAATTACATAAATGGCGATAGCAAGAAAATGCAAGATGCTTCCAGCCATAACGAAAAGATGCCAAATGGCGTGATGATGGCGGAGGCTTTGCCATGAATAGAAAATCACGCCGACCGAATAAGCAATGCCGCCCGCGATAATCAGTAAAATCGGTATTAAACCCAACGCCGCAAACAGCGGTCCGACCGCGATTACACCGATCCAACCCATTATGAGATATGAAATAACCGACGCACTCTGAAATTTTTTGCTAAAAAATATCTTGCTCAAAATCCCGAAAATCGCAAATACCCAGACAAAAATAAACAGATTTTGCCCGATGCCCGAACGCAAAATAACCAACGTGAACGGCGTGTAACTTCCCGCAATCAGCACGTAAATACAGCAGTGATCAACAATTTGAAGTTTGCGCTTTAATTCCGGCGAGGTCGCACCATGGTAGAATGTCGAAGCTGCATAAAGCACGATCAAAGACAAACCGTAAAGCACACTGCTCGCAATATACCAACCATCACCTTTGAACGCCGCGAGAACTACAAGAAACACAAATCCCGCAACACTCAAAACCAAGCCAAACCCGTGCGTTATCGTATTGGCAAATTCTTCGACCGTTAAATTTTTAAGTTTAGCTTTGATCATTTTTTTATCAAATTTATTGTATGTCTGATTGATAAACAGTCAAAGTTTGATGCGGGTAATTGAATAAAAGTGATCTTAAAATTACGATTAAATTATATGGAAGTATAAATGCGTTAAAAGGGCGCAAAAATATTCAATTTTGCGCCCTTTTAACGCACGGGATTCTTTCTTTAGCTTCTAAATCTCATACTTATTCTAAATTTGTTCCATGAAAAAATTAAATCCCGTTATTCTTTCGGAGTTTCATTCGGTAAATATTTTATTTCATATATTTATCAAGAAAATCGGCAACGCGCGGATAAAGATCAAGCCGGTTTTTTAGTTTTGAAATACCGTGTCCTTCGTCGTCGTAGAGCTTGTATTCAACGATTGCATTTCTGTCTTTTAATGCTTTGACGACCTGTTCGGCTTCGGTGTAGGGAACTCGCGGATCATTTTTGCCGTGAATGACGAACAGCGGAGTTTTGATTTTATCCACCTTTGCGATTGGCGAAATTCGTCGCAAAAAATCAATATCTTTGTCTAACATTCCATATTCGACTTCGCGCTGACGGCGGCGATAACCGCTCGTGTTTTTTAAGAAACTTTCCCAATTTACAATGCCGACCGTGTTGACCGCCGCTGCAAACAAATCGGGATAAAGCGTGACTGCCGCCATCGTCATATAACCGCCGTAACTTCCGCCCATTACAGCGATTCTTTTGCTGTCCGCGCCGCCGGAAGTTTTCAACCATTCCACCGCCGAAGCCAAATCTTTGACCGAATCTTCGCGTTTTTCCACGTCGTCAAGATGTGCGAAAGTTTTGCCATACCCTGTCGAACCGCGCACATTCGTCGCCAAAATCGCATAACCGCGCGAAAGATAATATTGATAAAGCGGATTGAATCCGGGACGTTCTTGCCCTTCCGGTCCGCCGTGAACGCTGACGATTACGGGAAGTTGTTGAATAGTAGAAATTATTTCATCAGGTCGGTCAAGAATCTGAATATCTTTTTCAGTATTAGCAGATGGAGTGTATGAAATACTGATATTTTGACTTATTGATTTCCAATATCTTACTCGACTTTCACTTACTGCTTTTTGCGTCGGTTTGTAAAACCAAGCTGAAACTTCCTTACCGTCAAACGATTTATATTTAATCAATTCCGGCTCGACAAACGAATCTTGCGGAATTCCTGAACGCGAGCTTTTTGTGATTTGCGTTAACTTTTTCGTTTGCAAATCATAAATCCAGATGTCCGTGTTGTATTTCGCGCCCGAAAATGTAAAAGCCAATTTCGTGCCGTCGTCGGAAAATTCCAGACTTGAGGCGATGCCTTTTGCCGGAAGAGTAATTTGTTCGATTTTTGTTTCGACATTTGAGATCAGAGGCTTTCCGCCGGTTTCTATTGAGCGCAAAAAGAGTTCGGAAAAGCCTTCGCGGTTTGTCGTGTAAGCGAAAAAGTCGCTGTGCGGTGAAACAGTCGAAGCGTCCAAATCCCAATCTGTTTTGTCAATCACGCGAATTTTGTCGGCGATTTCCGTAACCGTCGGATATGTGCTGCCTTTCAAACTCATTTCCGCGAGATTGTAAAATTCGCGTTTGTCGTTCGTGCCGAAAACGAGCGTTTTATTATCGGGCAAAAAATGAACGTCGCCGTATTGCGTTGCTTCGTCGTGCGGGGTGAGATGGCGCGTTTGTTTGGTTTTGTCATCGAAAATATACAAATCGTTATCGAGCGAAAATCTCACAGATGATCGTGAAACGACGATTCGCGTTCCATCATCCGAAACCGCCGCAACGGAATTTGAACTGTCATTCTGCAAAAGCATTTCTTCCTTGCCGCTTGAAATCTCCATTTTGTAAACGTCAAACCAATTTTTATCGCGTTTGTTTGAAGTGTAAAAAATCGAGTTGCCGTCTTTAGAAATCGCACCGAAATTATGGCGCGTTTTTTCATCATTCGTCAGTTGTTTGATTTCCGCGCCGTCGTTTGAAAGATGAAAAAATTGCGTATTTTCATTTCCGCCGATGGCTTTGCCGAAAATCAAACCTTTGTTATCAGGCAGCCATTCGACGAAAGAAATATTATCGTCGTAAGCCGTAATTTGTTCGGGATAACCGCCGTTTGCTTCGATGAACCAGATTTGATTCGTTCCCGTAATGTTGGTTAAAAATGCGATGCGTTTGCCATCCGGCGAAAACGTCGGACTTCCCGCCGAACGAATGTTTAAATAACGCTCAATCGAATAGTTTTGCGCCGAAACAGAAAGACAAAAAACAAATAAAACGAGCAGAAAAGCAAATTTTTTCATAGATTTCTCCGAAATTGGAAATGGATAATAAAACTTTTGTTTCATTATCCATTATTCGCTAGAATTTATCTATCAGTTACTGAAGTTACGCAAAATCTCCTCAGCCTGAGTTATCGGGCTTCTCCGCGCTTCGCGGATGCTTAGCCGCGTCCATTTATGGCGCGGTTTAGGTAAAGAATAGATTTTTAGGGCGTTTTAACGTCCTTACTCTTTGCGGCTTGAGCCGATAAACAACAAAGCTAAAGCAAAGAAAAAGGACGTTAAAACGCCCTGTGGGGAAATTTTCAAACTGTTCCCGCGCCATAAATGAACGCGGCTAATTACCGCGAAACGCGGGAATCCTGTTAAAACAGGCTGAAACCAATTTGCGTAACATCAATCAGTTATTATCTCTCATCTTTTATCTATTCTGAATTAAACCGCTTTAACTTTCGGAATAGATAAAAGATCGAATCAAGAAATCTCTAAAAATGCCGGAATGCGTTTCCGTTAATCTGCGGTTTATTTTATTTAGGATAAAATAGCTTTCGTGAGAATTTTACTGGTCGAAGATGATGCCGGAATCGTAAATTTTATCGTCAAAGGTTTGCGCGAAGCAGCTTATGCGGTTGATGTCGCAAACGACGGTGAAGACGCGCTTTATCAGGTTTCGATAAACGAATATGACGCGGTAATTTTAGATGTGATGATCCCGATAAAAGACGGTTTCGAGGTTTGCCGCGAATTGCGCGAAAACGGTTTGCAGATTCCGGTTTTAATGTTGACGGCGCGCGATTCGGTCGGCGACCGTATCAGAGGTTTGGACACGGGCGCGGACGATTATTTGATAAAACCTTTTGCCTTCGGCGAACTTCTGGCGCGTCTGCGGGCATTGTTGCGGCGCAAAGATAAGCATTTTACGGATTCGGAAATTATGATCGGCGATTTGAAAATTGATTCAAAATCGCAGAGAGTTTGGCGCGAAGGGGGCGAAATTATTTTGACAACAAAAGAATTTACGGTTTTGGAATATCTGGCGCACAACGCCGGAAGAGTCGTCGGGCGCGAAGAAATTTCCGAACATTGCTGGGATGAAACCTACGATCCATTTTCAAATTCCATAGAAGTTTTTATTAATCGCTTGAGAAAAAAAATTGATGCCGCCGGTAAAAAAAATCTGCTTCACACGCGGCGCGGCGCGGGCTATATTTTGCAGAATTTAGATGGTGAAAATATTTAGTTCAACTAAAATTCGTCTGACCTTTTGGTATTCGGGCGTTCTCGCTCTGATCTTAACGCTTTTTGCCGTTGCGACATATTTTTTGTTTGCTTACGCGCTTCAATCTCAAATTGATCAAACTTTGACGGAAATCTCGACGGCTTTTATCACATCCGTAACGCAGGAACTCGAAGATGAAACGGGAGCAGACAAAGATAAAGCGATTAAGGAAGAAATTCGAGATGCGGTTATCGAAACGAATTTTAAAAGCTATCGGCTTTTTGTTTTTTCCGGTGAAAAAAATTTAATTGCGGAAACAAAAACCAACGAAGATAAGACGGAATTTGATTCTACAACCGCAAAAAACCGGCTCAACGAGTTTGATAATAATCTCAAAAATTTTAATTTTGATGAAAAATCTTTCCGTATTTTTCAAAAATCCTTTCAGATTGAAGGAATAAATTATTTTCTACTCGTTGTTCATCCGCTTGATGAACAGGCAGAACTTCTGGAAAAAATCCGCTTTGCTTTTTTGATAATTATTCCGCTTTCTCTGCTTTTTGCGGGTTTCGGCGGTTATTTATTGGCGAGAAAATCGCTTGCGCCGATCAGCGAAATGAGCGCAAAAGCCGAAGAAATAACCGCACAGAATCTTCAACGCGAACGTCTGCCGGTTGAAAATCAAGAAGACGAACTCGGCAGGCTGGCAGCATCTTTTAATCGTCTTTTATCGCGGCTCGATCTGTCCTTTGAACAGCAAAAACGCTTTATGGCGGACGCTTCGCACGAACTTCGCACGCCGGTTGCGATTGTGCGCGGCGAAGCCGATGTGAGCTTGACAAAAGATGTGCGCGAAACTTCGGAATATAAGGAAACTATTACGATCATTCAAACGGAATCCGAGCGAATGTCGCGGATTATCGAAGATTTATTCACGCTGGCTCGCGCTGATGCGGGCGAAAATCCTTTGCAAAAAAGTGAAATTTACATTAATGATATTTTGTCTGAAACCGTTAAATCTTTTCGCACATTAGCACAAAAACGCGCCATAAATATTTCAATTGAATCAAATGCGGAAATGCCGATGCAGGCTGACGAACAATTTTTGAGAAGACTTTTTACGAATTTGATTGACAACGCTGTAAAATATGCTGAAACGTCTGTAAATATTGAAGCCACAATTAAAAACGGATTTTACAAAATCACGATTTCCGACGACGGCAAAGGAATTTCGCAGGAAAATCAAACACATATTTTTGAAAGATTTTATCGCGGCGACAAAGCGCGTTCGCGTCAAACGCCGACGAACGCCGGAAGCGGCGCGGGACTCGGACTTTCAATTTCGCAATGGATTGCTGAAATTCATTATGGAAAACTCGAACTTGAAAAATCAGACTCGCAAGGAACTTTGTTTGTCGTAAAATTTCCCGTTTCAAAATAAAAAATCATCGTTAATCTTGCGTTTATCTCTGATTTTATAAACTCGAAACACAAGTCGGAACAATATAGAAAATCAAAAATTTCAGAAATTAAGGAGTAAAAATAAGATGAACAAAAAAACAGTAATAATTTTAGGTCTTTTAAGTTCGCTGGCAGTTGGTGGCGTGGTAATCGCAAAAACTAATGGGGCAAAAGATTCTGGAGTTCAACAAATTTCCGTCGAAAATCAGGATAAAATTACCAAAGAACAAGCGAGAAAAATTGCGCTTGAAAAAGTAAAAGGCGAGATTGTTGACGAAGAATACGAAAAAGAAAAGGGCAAAATGGTTTACGGTTTCGAGATCAAGCAAACTGATGGAACTGTGATGGAAGTTAAAGTTGATGAAATAACCGGGAAAATCATCTACGTCGGCAAAGACGATGGCGACGCGAACGAAAATGACGGCGATGACGACGACGATAAATCATCGAATTCAAATGAAATGAGCGAAGCTGACTTAATGAAACAGGCAAAAATCAGCAAAGCCGACGCTGAAAAAATCGCTCTGAAAAAAGCCAAAGGAACGGTTGAAGAAGGCGAACTCGAAATGGAAAACGGCAAACTCGTCTATTCGTTCGATATTCGCAACAAAAAAGGCACGATCACGGAAGTTCAGGTTGACGCGAAAACCGGAAAGGTCGTCAGCGTCGAAAAAGAAGACGCTGAAAAAGAAGCGGCTGAAAAGAAACAGGAAATGATGGAAAAGAAAGAAAAGAAAGAAAAGAAAGAAAAGCCGCGTGATGAATAATTTTCAAAAATAATCGAAAAAGGGCAGGCAAAAAGCGGCGATTAAGCTAAAAACAAAATCGTCGCTTATTTTAACGAGCAAATGAACAGGCAAAATCTATTTTCAGAAAAATTTAAAATTTGGCAACCTTTAACTTTGCTCTTGATAATACTTTTTCCCTCTACTATTCGGGCGCAAAATGAAATCGTTAAAATCTCAACAAGGGTGGAATCATCTACGGCAAATCTGTTTGATACGATCAAACCAATTTCTCTAAATGAAGCAATCAATTTAGCTGAAAAACAGGCTTCGGATTATACCGTCGCGCAACTCAATTCGCGTCTTGTTCAAGAAGACATCAAGCAAGCGAAATCATCATTTTATCCGCATGTTGCGGCTTTGCCGAATATGATTTTTACATCGCCTTCATTTTCAAGAAATACCGGATTTCCGCGTCAGCCTTCGTTTCTCGGCGCAAATGCAATCATGGAATATCAAGCTTTGATCAACGCGGCGGGCGAGATTGATACATCGGGAAAACTGCGGGCGACTTTGCGGAAAAATCAGGCTTTGCTCGAAGCGGCAAATGCCGGAACGAATGTTGCACGGTTGAATGTGGAAAATACCGTGACAACCGTATATTACGCGCTGGCTCTGGCGACGGCGAAAAGACGCGGTGCGGAAGAAAATCTCGACGCGGCGCGGAAGTTTGAAAATGTAACAAATTTGCTGGTCGAAGGCGGCGAGGTCGCGCCGGTTGATCTGACAAGATCTCGTCTGCAAACGGCACAAAGACTTGACGAATTAGAACAGGCGAAAACTCTTGAAACAACTTCCGGCAATGCCTTAAAAGGTTTGACCGGAATTGATTTTACGGAAAATATCGCGGCAACCGATTTAAATTTTGAAATTCCGGTATTCGGTGAAATTGAAAATATCTCGCAAGCAGAAATTAAAAATCGTCCCGAATTTGCACAATTTACCGCCGAACAAAAAGTATCGGAAGAAGATGCGAAAATCGCCCGCGCGATGCGCCGTCCGCAATTTACATATTCGGTCAGCGGCGGTTTTATTTCCGATTCGCTCGTGCCGAAGAATCTGCCGAAATACACGGGCGTTCAGGCAAATGTCGGCGTGACGATTCCGCTTTTTGATCGCGGCGCAAGTAAAAGCCTTCAAACGCAAGCTGAAATTCGCGCTCAAATCGCGGAAAATAATCGGAAAATAGCGGAAAGAAATTTTGCCGAACAGTTTTTTTCGGCACGAACGGAAGCGGAAAATGCTGCGCTCAGAATCAAACAACTCGGCGCAAGCATTTTAGATGCGGAAAAAAATATTTCCGCTTCGACGGCGCGTTATCAAGCCGGCGAAGCGCAGATCAATGAAGTTACCGACGCGCAAAACACTTTGACGACTTTGAGAAACGCGCTTTATCAGGCGATTTATGATTATCAAATTGCCCGAAAGAATTTGCTTCAAGCAGTTGGAAAATAGATGCAAATTAAAAGGTAAAAGGTAGAACATTTTGTGAAGTGATGGAAGAATCGAGCGAAAAAATTGCTGTAAATGATAAAGAATTTACCGAGTCATTTGATGAAACTGAAGAAGTTTCAGCGGAAGATTTAGAGCAAACCGAAGAAATCGAACCGAATAATACGAAGCGTCAAATCATTATTGTCGGCGTAATTCTCGGCGTTTTTGCAATTGCCTTTTTCAGTTGGTGGATTTGGTCAAATCAGCAACAAAATGCGGAAGAAACGGCGAGCGATGCAGAAGTTGTCGTCAGCGTCAAAGCCGCAAAAGTCGAACGGCAAACGGTCGCGGCGGAAGTTTCGGCGGTTGGAACGATTTTTCCCGTGCGGCAAGCGGTTGTCAGTTCAAATGCAGGCGGACAAATCAAAGGTTTGCGCGTTTTGCAGAACGAATTTGTTAGAAAAGGTGAACTTTTAGCGACGATTGACACACGCGATTTGCAAGCGCAGCAAAGAGAAGCCGAAGCCGCTTTGCGCGAAGCGAAATTAAATGTTCAGACTCTGGCAAAATCTACGATTCCGCAAGCCGATATTCAATCAAATAAAGATTTACGCGATGCACGGGCAGCGGTTGAAAATGCGCGGAATCTTTATGAAAGACGCAAGAATTTATACGATAAAGACGGAATCGCATTAAAGGAAGTCGAAGCATCACAGCTCACTTTGACGCAATCCGAAGACAATCTCAGATTTGTAGAAAACTCAAAAAGTCTGCGGAATAAAACTTCCAATTCGCTTGATTTGCAAACCGCCCAATCGAAAGTCGCGCAAGCCGAACAGCGCATCAACACACTGCAAACGCAGATAAATTTAGCGGAAATCCGCGCTCCGATTTCCGGTTTTGTCGTGGAACAGACACAATTTGACGGCGAATATGCGAGCGTCGGCGGCAAAGTTTTGATTATCGCCGACACGAGCGAAATTATTGTCAAAACGCAATTTGCCGACACGGTTATTCCGAAACTGAAAGTCAGCGATGCGGTCGCCATTTTTCCAGAAGATTTAGGGGGCGAGCGAATGAGCGGAAAAGTTTCATTGATTTCGCGCTCCACCGATCCGAACAGCCGCGCGACGGAAGTTTGGGTAAATTTGGGAAATGGTGCGGGACGGCTTCGAGTCGGGGGCGCGGCAAAAGTCGTTGTCAGCGAAAATGAACAGATCAACGCGCTCGTCGTGCCGAGTTCCGCCGTAACTTTGGATTCGGCAAATGCTAAAACCGGAATCGTGTCGGTCGTCGGCGCAGACAATGTTGCCCGCGAAACCAAAGTTGAAATCGGCGTGCGAACTAATGAATTTACGCAAATTGTTTCAGGATTAAGCGGCGATGAAACGGTCGTTACAGAAGGAAATTATTCTCTGCCGGACGGTGCGCGAGTCGAGATAAAAGAAGAAGACGCGCCAAGCGAAGATGAGGAAAAATGAATCTCGCCCGTATTATTTCCAATCAAAAACGCGCCGTCATCGTAATGGTAATCTTGCTTTGCGTTGCGGGAATTTATGCGGCTTTCCAATTGCCTTCGGCACTTTTTCCGCAGACGGATTTTCCGCGCATCGTTGTAATTGTTGATGACGGAGTTGTGCCTGCCGATCAAATGCTCGTTTCAGTTACGCGCCCGGTCGAAGAAGCGATGAACGGAATTCCGGGCATTGTGCGAATAAAATCAACGACGGCGCGAGGTTCGGCGGACATCAATTTATTTTTCGATTGGAAAGTTGACATCAATCAGACATTGCAGTTTGTGCAGGCGCGGCTTTCGCAGATTTCTCTTCCGCCGACGGCGCAGATTCGGCACGTTGACCGTCTGACGTTCGCCGTTTTTCCCGTCGCCGGATACAGTCTGAATTCGGACAAAAGCGATCAGGCAAAATTGCGCGAGATCGCTTCTTATACGATCAAACCGCGGCTGGCGCGGCTTCCCGGCGTGGCGGATGTTGCGGTCGCGGGCGGCGATGTCAGAGAATTTCACATTCGCGTTGATCCGCAGGAACTCAATTCAAACGGCGTTTCGCTCCAACAAGTAGCGGACGCGGTGAAAAATTCTAATTTATTAGCTTCGCCCGGATTGATTGACGAAAATCATCAGCTTGAACTTACTTTAGTCAGCGGACAGGCGACGAAACCGGAACAGTTAAAGGAAATTGTTGTCGCCACAGTTAATGGATTTCCGGTCAAAATTGCCGATGTAGCGACGGTTGAAACGGGTGTCGAACCGAATTATACAATCGTTACGGCAGATGGAAAACGCTCGGTTCTGGTCAATATTTTGCGCCAACCCGACGCAAATACGGTCAGCGTTACAGATGAAGTAAAAGCGGAACTCGAATTGATAAAAAAGACTCTACCGAAAGATGTAAAAATTGCACCGTTTTATGACCAATCAATTTTGGTGAAAAATTCGATGAATTCGGTGCGCGATGCAATTTTGATCGGGCTTCTTTTATCAATCGTCATTCTTTACGCATTTTTGAAAAATTGGGGAACGACATTTGTTGCGATTCTTGTCATTCCCGTGACGGTTTTGACGACGTTTTTGGCAATGTATCTGGTCGGTTTGTCGTTTGATCTGATGACGCTCGGCGGCGTGGCGGCGGCAATCGGTTTAGTGATTGATGATGCAATTGTTGTTGTTGAAAATATTTACACGCATCTTCTCAAAGGGGAGACCAGAAGCGAAGCCGTGCAAGTAGCGATCTCGGAAATTACAGTTCCGATCATCGGTTCGACGATTACTCCTGTTGTCGTTTTTTTGCCGCTCGCGCTTTTAACCGGAGTTACGGGCGCATTTTTCCGCTCGCTCGCCCTGACGATGACCGTTGCTCTTTTGACCTCGCTGGTTTTAGCTTTAACTTTTACGCCCGTTTTGGCGGAGAAATTTATCCGAGCCAAAAGACGTGAAAAATCGGCTGATTCTAAAAATAATCTTAATAAAATCGAAGACGAAGAAAACGGTTTTATAATGCGGTTCTTAATTGCACGTTACACATCGGTTTTGAGAATCGCTCTGCGAAATCAGATAGTCGTCTTGGCTTTGGCGATTGTCGTTTTAGCCGGCGCATACGTTTTGTATCAATCACTCGGTTCGGAATTTCTTCCGGCGTTTGACGAAGGTGCATTTGTTCTCGATTACATCGCACCGCCCGGAACTTCGCTTGAGGAAACCGACCGAATTTTGACTCACGTTGAGGAATTGTTGAAAGAAACGCCCGAAGTCGAAAGTTATTCGCGGCGCACGGGTTTGCAACTCGGACTTTCGATTACCGAACCGAACACGGGAGATTTTCTCGTTAAATTAAAGGAAGAACGCTCGCGCACGACGACCGAAGTTACGGACGAATTGCGCGGTAAAGTTGAAGAAACCGAACCTGCCCTCGAAGTCGAATTTGTCGGGATTTTGTCGGATTTGATCGGCGATCTGACTTCTTCTCCTGCGCCCGTCGAGATAAAAATTTTTAGTGAAGATAAAACGGCGTTGCATCAAACGGCAACGGCAATCGAAGAATCAATCAAAAAAGTTCCGGGCGTAGTTGACACGAATAACGGCGTGATCGTCAGCGGCGCGGCAATTACTTTCAAGATAAAACCGACTGAAGCCGCCCGTTTCGGTGTTACGCCGAGTGACATCGCCAATACTGTGACAATTGCGATGTCGGGCGATGCTTCATCTTCGATTTTGGAACAGGACAGATTGATCGCCGTGCGCGTGATTATTCCAACCTCCGAACGAACATCGCTCGATCAATTAAAAGCATTGCCGATTCGCTCGCCGTCGGGACAACTTTTCAGGCTCGATCAGGTTGCAGATGTTTTATACGATCAGGGACAAACCGAACTCGAACGCGACGGACTTCGCCAATCGGTTGCGGTAACGGCGCGAATTACGGGCAGCGATCTCGGAACGACAATCGAAAAAATAAAGACTCAACTTAATAAAGACGTAAAACTTCCCGCCGGAATGACGCTCGAATACGGCGGACTTTATCAGGAACAGCAGGCGAGTTTCCGTGAATTGGCGTTCGCACTCGTTTTGGCAATCGTGCTCGTTTTTCTCGTTTTGCTCATTGAATTTCGTTCGTTCGCTCATCCGATTGCCATTGTTTCCGGCGCGATCCTTGCGCTCGGCGGAGTTTTGTTCGGATTATTTATTACGAATTCGACGCTCAACGTCGTTAGTTTGATGGGAATGATTATGGTTGTCGGAATCGTTGCAAAGAATGGAATCTTGATGCTTGACGCAGTTGAAGAACATCTGGCAGAAGGCGATTCTCTGATGGAAGCGTTGATTTTGTCGGGGAAAAGAAGAATTCGCCCTGTTTTAATGACATCTCTCGCCGCAATTTTAGGAATGCTGCCGCTCGCTTTAGCCATCGGTTCGGGTGCGGAGTTGTTGCAGCCTTTAGCTATTGCCGTCATCGGCGGTTTGGCGGTTGCGCTTTTATTTTCACTCATTTTCACGCCGACTGTTTATTATATTTTGAGAAAGAATTAACCGCCTTTGAAGTAAATCATTTACATTTTTTTCACTTTCGTTGTAAAATACTTCCCGACTAAGGCAACCAATCTTTGGAGGTAGCACATCATAGACCAAGAAACCATTCTAAATTCTGACGGCAATCTTTTAGGAGCAAATATGGATTATACCTCAGCAACTATGGAGCGCGATGGTGCATTTTCTATTGAGGAAAGTGCAGGTATTCGTGTTTATTCACCTGCGTCCGAACAAATTGAAACAATCGCACCGGACGCGTCCGATCTTGAATTAGCTCAAAAATCTGCATCGGGAAATATCGCAGCATTTGAAATACTTTACGAACGCTATCATCGCCGAACTTACAGTCTTTGCTTACGAATGACAAAAAATCAGACGGAAGCCGAAGATCTGACGCAAGAGGTTTTCATTCAACTTTTCCGAAAAGCCGGAAGTTTTCGCGGCGATTCGGCATTTTCGACGTGGCTTCACCGAATGACGGTCAATCAGGTTTTGATGCACTTTCGCAAACGGAGTTTTAAGAACGAAAAAACTTCCGAAGACGGTGAAACTCCTGAACAAATCGTGCCGGGAACAAAAGATCAAACCAAAATGCCCGTGCTTGACCGTATCGCTCTAAAACGCGCCGTTGCGAAATTGCCCGATGGTTATCGAAATGTCTTCACTCTTCACGATGTTCAAGGTTATGAACATACGGAAGTCGCCCGCATTTTGGGCATCTCCGTCGGAACATCGAAATCACAACTTCACAAAGCGCGTCTGAAACTGAGAGGTTTGCTGGTCGAAGAAAATTAAAAACGAATTAATTTTTGCAAGGCAACCAAAAAGATTTTCGGGCAATCTATTACAGTAGTCAGGCATTTGACTGGGAATTTTAATAAACAATCCATTTTAATTAGGTAATTTGATGAACTGCGAGCAATGCAAAGAACAAATCAGTGCGTTTTTGGACAATGAACTTGACGAAACAAGTTCGGCAAATATCCAGACGCATCTCGCAATTTGCGCCGAATGTGCCAAGGTTTGCGAAGATTTTGCAATGATTCTTGATTTTTGCCTTGAGGAAGAAACCGCCGAACCCGTTTTGACACCGAATTCAAATGCTCTTTGGTGCAGAATCAACAATATAATCGAAACCGAAGTCAGAACTGAAATTGAAAATCATAAAGTTGAAGAACAACCCGTGAATCAAGGCTGGTTTTCAAAAGTTTGGCGCAATAGTTGGCAGATGTCTTTTTCACAGGTTTTTGCTTCGATGTTGGGAATCGCTTTAATTAGTTCTTTACTAACAATTGTCGGTGTTAAAAATTTTTCTAAATCGAATGATGATTTTACTGAAAATGCAACTGTTTCCGAAACGATTTTTGATAAGGTTTTAGGAAAGATCGGTTTGGTCGAAACGCCGCAGCAAGCGCGTGTAAAACGGATCGAAGAACAACAAAAGGTTATTGATTATTGGAATCAAAGAGTCGAAGCCAGACGGCAGAATTGGAACGGTCAGGTTCGTGAAACCTTTGATAGGAATTTAAGAGAAATTAATCAGGTTGTCTATGAATACAACTCGATTTTAGAAAAAAACCCGCAAGACAATCTCACAGTCGAAATGCTCGATGCGGCAATGAAGGAAAAGATGGATCTCTTACGGGCGTTTTCAGAATTATAAATTGAGAATTTTTTATTGTAATGAATTTGAGTTTGAAAAATTTATTTAGTCTTTTGGAATTCAAGAAAGCTACGGTTCTGTTTTTAAGCGTAGTTTTTTTCTTTGTGTCTGCGGCAATTGAAATCTCCGCGCAGAAAAAGTTTTCCCAAACATATCCGGCAAGCAAAAATGT
>JBBSAX010000030.1:0-32029 GCA_038251885.1 Pyrinomonadales bacterium
GCGCAAACGTAAAGAATGTTGATTGATTTATTGACCGGCGCGAGAAGTTCGCCTTTGCCGTAAGCGTAGCCGAGTCGCCAGCCGGAAATATTCCAGGATTTTGAAAATGAATTGACAGTGATCGTTCGATCCCACATTTCGGGCAGGCTCGCAATTGGAATGTGCGGATTTTCGCCCGTTACATAATGTTCATAAACTTCATCTGAAACAACCATCAAATCTAATTCTTTCGCGACTTCGGCAATCGCTTCGAGTTCGGTTTGCGTCATTACTTTTCCGCTCGGATTCGCGGGCGTGCAAACGATAATCGCTTTTAAAGGAAATTCGCTTCGATCTTTTAATTCTTTGCACCGAGCAAAAAGTGCATCTTTTTCAAACGAAAGATTTTTATCAAGTTCAAAAGTTTCGGTTTTGCCGCCGAATTGTTCGATGATTATTCGGTGATACGGATAATACGGCTCGAAAACGAGCGCGGATTTTCCCTGCAAATAACTCTGCACAATTCCGACAATCGCACCTGTTCCGCCCGGAGTTACAAGTAGTTCGGGAGTTTTTGCCGCCACATCAATTTCGATTCCGTTGTATTTCTTGATCTTTTCCGCCAACGCTTTTCGCAAAACGGGCATTCCTTCGGACGCGCCGTAATGATTTTCGCTCGCGGCGATCACGTTATACGCTTCTTTGGCTAATTCGGGGTCAATCGGCAGATCGGATTGTCCTTGCACGAGATTTCCTTCGTGCGGCACGAGTTTGGTGATCGCACGAATATCCGGTTTCACTTTTTTGGCTGTTTGTTCTTTCATATCGGTTATAAAAATACCAGTTTTTTTTGAAGAATTCTAAAGTGCAGATAAGAAAGTTACATATAGAGGAATAACTTGTGAAATTAACTGACCAAACGGATTAAATCGAAACCTAATTTATAACAATCCTTTTTGAATCGGTAATGATTCAATTGCTAACCGAAGATTCTCATCATTCATCTAAATTTTCGAGTTTTCAATTGACCGAAAGCGGTTAGTGGTGTCAAATAATAAGAGTCTTGTTCAGTTAGCGTTAAATGTTTTTTCACATTGAAAATAAATACTTAGTTTGTTAAATACTTTAACTCTTTAAGTTAGAAGGAATATTTTACTCTGAACTCACATTAATCAAAATTGTAAAATGAAAGTTGAAATAAAAAACAAAGAATCGAAAACAACTCAAAAATTTGTCGAAGGCATTGATTATTATTTTGAAAACGGCTTGATGGTTTTGACCGCGCATTTTTTGAAAAATCGCGGTTATTGTTGTAAAAACGGCTGTCGTCATTGTCCGTATCCGAAAGAAGACAAAAAATAATTTTAACTTTTTACTTTCAAGGTTTTATATAAAAATCCCGGTTTTTGTAACGAATTTCGCTATGAAAATTTATCATTTGTTTAATTGTCTAGTTTCGGGTTTATTTGAGGGCATAATTTCTTATCTTGGGACGATCAGCGGTTTGCGATTTATTTACCGCTGACACAATTTATCGCAAATTTTAAAAAATTATCATAAAATCGGTAAGAAATTTACCTGCGAACAATTTGAACGACCAAATAACCGGAGATTTTTTTTGATGATATTATTTTTGCAAACCACTTGTATCGAAAAATAAATGAAGATAGGAATTGAAGTTACGGGTTGTCTGACTGACACACCGACCGGAATAGCCAATTATATTATTAATCTATACAAAGGATTGGAAAATACGGGTGTGGAAAATGAACTGGAAGCCTACATTTGGCTTTCGAGTTACAAACACAAAGACAAACTTCTTCGCTATCTGACTCCCAAACGCATTTCGTGGCATTACAAAAATTATAACTTTCATCGCCTTGTCAATGACCTCGATATTTCTCATTCGACCGATTCAAAGTTTCTAAATCTCCCGAAAACAAAACTCGTGGCGACCGTTCACGATCTGGCGATTTTTAGAAAGGAAATGCTCGAAATTCCTGATTACACCACCGAAAAATTCAAAGAGAGCGTGATGGGAAATTTGCAGCTCATTTCGGAAAAAGCCGACCGGATCATAACCGCCAGTAATCAGACAAAACTGGATTTTTTGGAAATGTTTCCGCGTTTTGATGCTGAAAAGATCGAGCCGATCTATCTGGCAAGTTCTTTAAGCGAAGATTTTGCGCTTGAAAATGAAGAAGAAATTTTACAAAAATTCGATATTGAAAAAAAATCATATTTCATCTTTATCGGCGCGGTCAGCGTCAGAAAAAATCTGATAAATATGATCGAAGCCTTCAAAGAATCAGGATTGTCCGCCGATACA
Organism: Pyrinomonadales bacterium; assembly: GCA_038251885.1. Classification (GTDB taxonomy): domain Bacteria; phylum Acidobacteriota; class Blastocatellia; order Pyrinomonadales; family Pyrinomonadaceae; genus JAHCHG01. Next base: position 2,309 of record JBBSAX010000030.1, read on the forward strand.
AAGTTTTTGCTGATCGGATTTAAGAGTATGGGTTTGGAGCGAATTACAAATGCGATTGAAAACCACGGCTTAGAAAAAAGGGTGATTTTAGCCGATTATATTGACGAAAAGTATATTCCGACACTTTATAAGAATTCTCTCGGATCAGCGTTTGCGACATTTTACGAAGGCTTCGGCATTCCGATCATTGAAGCAATGAAATTTAAAATTCCAGTGATGCACGGCAACATCGGTTCGGCACCGGAGATCGCGCAAGATTACGGCATCAAAGTAAATCCTTTTTCAATCGGCGAAATCGCCGCCGGATTCAAAGAAATGACTGATTTCAAGAATGAAAAAATCGAAGAAGCATATCTTTACGCGAAAAACTTTTCGTGGGAAAAGACGGCGGAAAAGACTCTGGAAACTTATAAGAAAACTCTCTAAACCGGCACTTCGACCAACTCAAAACTTCTCTCGCTATGCCATTCATGAGCGACATTTTGCATAAAAAGCGCGTGATCGAATTTTATCGAATCTTTCGGGAAAATACTTTCGTCTTCGTAAAAACTGGTGTGAACAAAATCGAGTTCAATCGGCTCGACCTTCCAATTTTCGATCTGTAATAAAATGCCGTCCAATTCATTCGTATTTTTCGTTGCGGAGTAACCGAGCGAACCTTTTTCAAAAAAGTTCGAGGCTTCGTGCAACGAAGGAAATATCGAATGTTCCGGCAATTTATTGGAAAGTTTTCCGGCGAAACTGACGGAAACTTCGTCGTCTTCCGATCTCATTTTAAAGTCAATTTCGATCTCATTTTCTTCAATTTCAAATTCGGCTTTGTGATATTCGCCCGCAAAAAGTCTGCCACCGATTGCGGTGTTGATAAAAGAATCCGTGTCGCGTCTCGGAACATAAACGCCTTCATTTATCTCGCCTTTTTCTTCCCATTCGACCGCAATCCTGTGCGCCGCATTTTCGCTCGAAAGCCCAATAAATTCAGGAAGATGTTTCGGACGAATATGTTCAAGCCGAATCAGGCAAATCCCCGCAACCGCTTTTTCTCGATAAAGTTTCGGACGAAAACCTTTCGGCAAAATCTTTTGGATAACATCAGGTTCGGCTCGGTAATTTACCAAAATTCGACGTTTAATAATGCCTTGTAAAGTTGGAATTTTCATTTGCGATTTCTCATAAAAGATGGAGTGAAATTCAAACAAGATATTCAGGATTTACAAGATTTTTTTGAACTCAAAAATTATTATCCTATTTATCTTGTTCATCTTGTTTAATTTACAGTTTTATTGAAAATATTTTGTTATAAAAACCGCGCCGCCGAAAGTTAGGAATAAGATCACGCTAACGAAGGCGTTTGTCGTGAAAAATGCGGCGTTCATTTTTGACAGATCGTTTGCTTTGACAAGTGTGTGTTGGTAAATCATCAGCAAACCTGTGGCGATCACGCCGATAAGCGCGAGCCAGCCTAAACCGGTGATGAAATAAAGTAGAAGTAAAACGACGAACGCTTGAAAGTGAAAAATTCGTGCGATCCAGAGCGAGTTTTTGATGCCGAAACGCGCGGGGATTGAGCGCAAGTCTTTTTGTTTGTCATATTCGTAATCCTGACAAGCGTATAAAACGTCGAATCCGGCAGTCCACATCATCACGAGAAGCGACAGCAGAAGCGGAATTTCCGAATCAATCGCGCCGCGAACGGCGATCCACGCGGCTGTCGGAGAAATTGCCAAACTCCAGCCTAAAATCAAATGTGCGAAAGCCGTAAATCTTTTGGCATAAGAATAACCGAGAACACTGGCAAGCGCGACGGGCGAAAGCGCGAAAGTCAACCAGTTCAAATTATAAGCGGCGATCTCAAAAAGAATTATTGAGGCGAATAAAAACATCCACGCGAAATTTACAGAGAGTTTTCCGCTCGGCAATTCGCGGTTTGCGGTTCTGGGATTTTCCGCGTCAATCTTCCGGTCGGCGATGCGGTTAAAAGTCATCGCAGCGGAACGCGCTCCGAACATCGCCACCGTAATCCAAAGAATCTGCCACCACGTCGGCAAACCGTTTGCCGCCAAAACTGCGCCCAAAAACGCAAATGGAAGCGCAAACAGAGTATGTTCGAACTTTATCATCTCAAGCGTCGTTTTTAATTTTTGTCCAAAACTGTTCATTATTTCTTTTGATAAATGTTAGGAATTAATCAGGTTTATATATTCTAATTCAATTTCGGCTTCTGAATAAGGACCATCTCCATCAACATCAAAATGTGGCGAATCAAATTTAATCCAGTAAAAACGTATTTTTCCTTTAAGAGATTCAACATCTCTGTAACAATTTTCTATCCATTCTTCGTCTTCAAGTAAAAACTGACATTTAGATATTTGTCCTGTTGCATTTTTCGCCCAATGATAATCGTTTGATATTTTGACTCTATCTCCAATTTTAAATTTATTCTGTTCTTTCATAAAACTTTAACTTTATTTTTGATAGCAATAGTGATTCCAAACAAAAAGTTTAACAAAATCGCTACTTTTTTTCAGTTTTACTTAGCAATCTGCAAATTTATAGAGAATAAAATTTGCAAAATGCTTTACAATATCTATGATTAATTTTTGACAAACTGATGAAAAATATCTCAAAGAAAATAAATCCAAAATCCAAAATCTAAAATCCAAAATCGAACAATGCCTTCAGGAAAAACACACGACGCGATCACCTTTATTTTAGCTGTGCCGACTTTTGCAACGGTGTGGATTTATACTCAAGATATTGCGCTTTCGACCATTGTTACCGCCACATTTCTTTTCGGTGGTTTGATGTTTGGTCCTGATCTCGATACGCAATCTACGCAATATACGCGCTGGAGTATTTTTTCATTTCTGTGGTATCCGTATAGAGTTTTTTTCAAACACCGCTCGCGCTGGTCGCACGGACTCGTTTTCGGGACACTTTTGCGCGTCATTTATTTTATGGGCGCGTTGACGCTTTTTTCGTTTTTTATCACTTTTTTGTATGTGCTTTATTCGGGCGGGGAAATGCCGAAACTTATTGATTTTGCCAAATCGTGGCAGGAAATCGGAGTTTGTGCGCGCGTCAGCTTCGGCGAATACGCTTTTCCGGCGGCATTTGTCGGACTTTGGTTAGGTGCGGCAAGTCACACTTTTACAGATTTGGCGGGAACTTTTATCAAGACCGGAAGAGTTGGAGAGTTCTTATGATTTTGGCTTTAGTTTTTAGTCATTTGTCATCTGCTGCAAATTTCAAAATAAAAAATTCTTAACAAATGACTAAGGACAACCGACAAATGACTGTTCTATTTTTTCCCTTCTCTGGTCGCAACCAATCTGAATGCTTGACGACGAACGGCATCGGAAACATTTCGATTTTTATTCAAAGCCTTTAAATCTCTTAACTGCAATCGTGTCAAAATTGACATTACATTTGAAATCGGCGCACGCGGGTTTTGCGCGAGTTTGTGCATAATCGAATAATTGCGCGCCCAATTGCGGCTTGAAGCGATCTGACGCAGAACATCGCCGGGAACGGTTCGCATCGAAGCAATCTTTTCAATTTCCTGTTCGGTAATGCGCGGATTATTTATAACCGCTTGCGAAACCACGCGGTTCGGATCACGAATGAGAATGTTGCGAGCTTCGCGGTCGCCCTTTGAAGCGATTCTGACACGGTCTTTCATTTTCATCAGCAGAATTCGTCGAATCATCGAAATGCGTTCGCCGGAAACCTCTTCATCTTCCGCGCTCAAATCACCTAGAATTTTATTGACGATTGCCTGACGCTGTTCGTCAGTTTCTTCATAAATTTCCTCGATATATTCGAGCGAAAGCCACGAATCGTCAATCTCGGAATCGGGAATTTCGATGTGTTCGGCAAGCAAAATTATATCTTCAATGCTCAACCCCGAACCGTCGGACTCTTCCTTTAAGCCACCTGCAAAATCGGCTTGTTCGACAAATTCTGCCGCTGCTTCTTTGCCTTGAGCGCGAAGTTCACTGGCGATTTGCTCTGCACCGCGCTCTTTTTCAAAAAACTCTTTTTTGATTTCCGAAGCGCGTCTTTGTGCTTCGGAAGTGCGATACGGATTGGAAATAATCGCGTCAATTATAGCCGGTGTGCTGATTAAAAGTTGTTGGTTGAATGATAAAACTTCAAGCAGTTCGCCATTTTTTGTTGCACGGGCAAACTTGATAAGTGCCTCCGGCGGCGTTCTTAAATTAGACAAAACAGCATCCTGAATATTTACCGGAAAACCTTCCGTTTCAACGAAATATCCCAAAACCTGCGGCGCGAGTTCTTCGGACTTTGCCAGTTCTTCAAGCTGTGTGATGTCTTGCGAAGAAAGCGTTTCCTGCGCGGTGCGGGCTAATTCCGCATCTCCATCGCGCACAAAAAAAACTAAAATTTCCAGTAAATCGCTTTGCGGCAAGGGCAACATACCGCGTGCGGCAGCAGTTCTCGCGGGTTGCGGGGCGGTTCCGGTAACTATTGCTTTGACAACCGGATTTTCGGAGTGTATCTCAAAACTCATAAGCAAAGAGGTTGTGTTTTTCCTACAAATTTACCAAAAGAATAACTGAAAAAAAATCAGCATTACAACTTTTTTAATAGAGTGATTGTAACATACTTATTATATTAAACAGTTTATATTCTTGACTATCCAAAAGGCTTCACTTAGTCTAATTTTTTGTGAGAAATTTCACTAATCTCTCAATATCAAAATAGAACCTTAAAAAATTACAAATTTTGAAATTATAAAAATAATGATAAAAGACGATATAAAAAATCTTATTGCGGAAAAAAATGCGTGCATCGGTGTGATCGGACTCGGTTACGTCGGTTTGCCTTTAATTGTTGAGTTTTCATTGAAAAACTTTCCGACTATCGGTTTTGAAGTTGACGAAAAAAAGACGGCTTCGATCAATGCGGGAAAATCTCACATTGTTGATGTTTCTTCGGAAAATGTTCAAAAATGTTTGGATGGCGGAAAGTTTGAAGCGACGACCGATTTTTCAAAACTTGAAAAATGCGACGTTGTAATTATCTGCGTTCCGACACCGCTTCGTAAAACAAAAGACCCTGATATGTCTTATATCTTGGCGGCTGGAAATCAAATCAAAAAATATATGCGTCGCGGTCAGCTCGTGATTTTAGAATCAACAACTTATCCGGGAACGACCGACGAAGTTTTGCAGCCGATGTTTGAAGACGCGGGATTCAAATTGGATGAAGATTTTATGCTCGCCTTTTCGCCGGAAAGAGTTGATCCGGGCAATCCGCAGTATCAAACGCATAATATTCCAAAAGTTGTCGGCGGAGTTTCGGCGGATTCGGGCGAAGTTTCAGATTTCCTGTATTCGCAGATCGTCGAAAATGTTCATCTTGTTTCGTCTGCCCGAGTCGCCGAAGCCGCGAAACTTTGGGAAAACACATTTCGTGCAATAAATATCGGAATGGCAAACGAAATGGCGAAAGTCTGCAACGCGCTCGGCATTGATTCATGGGAAGTCGTCGAAGCGGCAGCGACAAAACCGTTCGGCTTTATGGCATTTTATCCCGGACCTGGAATCGGCGGACATTGCATTCCGCTCGATCCTCATTATTTGAGTTGGAAAGCGCGTCAGCACGGTTTCGATTCACAATTTATCACGCTTGCCGAGCAGATAAATTCGGGAATGCCGAAATACGTTATCAAACTCGTTTCCGATGCGCTGAACGATAATGAAAAAAGCGTAAAAGGTTCGAAAGTTTTGATCTTAGGCGTAGCCTATAAAAAAGACATTGACGATATGCGCGAAAGTCCTGCACTTTCGGTGATTGATTTATTGAGAGCAAAAGGCGCGGACGTTGTTTATCACGATCCGTTCGTGCCGGAAGTTACATTCGATCACGCCTACACAATCGGCGACGGCGAACCGCTTTACAATACGGAATTGACTGATGATTTAATCAAAAATTCCGACTGCGTGATAATCTGCACCGAACATTCAAACGTAGATTACGACAAAGTTTGCGAACTCGCACCGCTCATTGTTGACACTCGAAACGCGCTCAACAAAGACAAACGCGAACACAGCAAAGCGAAAATCGTCAGATTGTAAGCAGTAAGCAGATAATTTTGCTTTTCTGCTCACTGCTCACTGCTTACTGCTTACTATGATAAAAATTCTAAACATCGTCGGCGCACGTCCGAATTTTATGAAGATCGCGCCGATTGTCCGCGAAATGAAACGGCGCGAAAATGAATTCTTGCCGCTTATCGTTCACACCGGACAGCATTATGACGCGGCGATGTCCGATTCTTTTTTTGAAGATTTGGGAATTCCAAAACCCGATTATCATCTGGAGATCGGTTCGGCATCACACGCGGTTCAGACAGCGAAGATTATGATGGCTTTCGAGCCGGTCGTTGTGCAGGAAAAACCGGATTGGGTTGTAGTCGTCGGTGATGTCAATTCGACGATTGCCTGCGCTCTGGTTTGTTCAAAATTGGGCGTAAAAGTCGCGCACGTCGAAGCCGGTTTGCGTAGCGGCGATATGACAATGCCGGAAGAAATCAATCGTCTTTTAACCGACCGAATTTCAGATTTGCTTCTCACGCCTTCGCCAGACGGAAACGAAAATTTGAAAAAAGAAGGTGTTGCGGAAGATAAAATTAAATTCGTCGGAAACGTGATGATTGATTCGCTTTTTTACAGTTTAGAAAAATCGAAAGAATCGAGAATTCGGGAAGATTTAAATTTAAGCGAAAATGAATACGCCGTTACAACTCTCCATCGCCCGTCGAATGTTGATGAAAAAGAAATTTTTGTGGGAATTTTGGAAGCGTTGGCAGAAATCAGCGCGAAAATTCCGATAATTTTCCCCGCGCATCCGCGCACGAAATCGCGCATATCGGAGTTCGGTTTTGAGAATTTAATTAAAGATTCAAACATCAAACTCATCGAACCGCTCGGATATTTAGATTTTCTGCGGCTTTACAGCGGCGCAAAATTAGTTTTGACCGATTCCGGCGGACTTCAGGAAGAAACCACCGCGCTTTCGATTCCTTGTTTAACTCTACGCGAAAATACCGAACGTCCGATTACAACCGAAATGGGAACAAACGAATTAGTCGGCGTAAATCCTGAAATAATTAAGCAAAGCGCATTTTCAATTTTGGAAAATCCCGCCACAAAAGACGCAAAAATCCCGCCGCTCTGGGATGGCAAAACGGCGGAACGCATCTGTGATGCTCTAACAACTGAAAATGTAAAATGGAAAGTGGAAAATTAAGATATTCTTAATTTTCCACTTTCCATTTTACATTTTCAGTTAAAACTATTTGCCTTTCTCCATCGGATAACCCGCGTCTTTCCACGCTTTGGTTCCGCCGATTAAAGCATAAGCATTGTCGTAACCTTTTTCTTTTAATTTAGCAACCAGACCGGCGCTTGTATGTTCGTTCGCTCAGGAACAGTAGGCAATTATTTTTTTGCCTTTCGGAACTTCCGAGTAACGTGCGTCGAACTCGTTTGCGGGAATGTTTATCGCGCCTTTAACGTGTTCTAACTCATAAGCATCGGCATAGCGTGTGTCCACGAACAGCACATTGCCTTCGTCAAAAGCCTTTTTCGCGTCTGCCAGAGAAATACGTGCCGCATTTTCATCTGCATTGTGATCGTGGCTGTCCGTTTGATTCGCCGCAGCGGGCGGCGGCGTGTTTGTCGCAATTGGTTTGATCGAAGTCGGCGCGGCGGAACTCTGACACGCGATCAAAACTCCCAAAACCGAAATCAACATTATTGAAAAAATAAAACGCATTAAATACCTCCAAATTTATTTAACTTTTACCATTATCGTTTATCTACTGTTAAATAATAATGATTTGTATTTTTTAAGATTAACAAATATTTGTTCAATGATAAATGACAAATGTTAAATGTTTACCTGACATCCTTTTCGCCATTTGCAATGTTGGTCGGATAATTTCCGCTCCAACAAGCGACGCACGATGAATTCGGCTCAAAACCGATTGATTCGAGCATTCCTTCCATCGAAAGATAACCGAGCGAATCGGCTTCGATATATTTGCGAACTTCTTCGACCGACATTTGCGCGGCGATAAGTTCGGCTTTGCGTGGTGTATTTACACCGTAATAGCAGGGCGAAACCGTCGGCGGACAACTTATGCGAAGATGAACTTCCTTTGCTCCGGCTTCTCTGACCATTGCCACGATTTTTTTTGAGGTCGTGCCGCGAACAATCGAATCGTCAACTAAAACGATGCGTCTGCCTTCGATCAAATCCTGAATCGGATTGAGTTTCAGGCGAACGCCGAATGAACGAATGCTCTGCGTCGGCTCGATAAAAGTTCTGCCGATGTAATGATTTCGGATAATTCCTTGCCGAAAACTGATGCCGGATTCCGCCGAATAACCGATTGCCGCCGCCACGCCCGAATCCGGCACGGGAACCACAATATCAGCTTCGACCGGATGCTCCCGCGCAAGCTGTCTGCCCATTAAATGGCGCGATTGATTGACCGAACGCCCGAAAATTATCGAATCGGGACGCGAAAAATAAACGTGTTCAAAGGTGCAGACTGAACGCTGTTTTTCTTCAAACGGATAAAATGACTGCAAGCCTTTTTCATCAATCACAAGCATTTCACCGGCGGCGATCTCGCGCACGTATTCGGCATCAATCAGATCAAACGCACAAGTTTCCGAGCCGACCGCCCATGCATCTTTGTATTTTCCCAAAACAAGCGGACGAAATCCGCGCGGATCGCGCACGGCGATTAAAGAATTCGGCGTTAAAAATAAAAGAGAAAATGCGCCTTCGGTGTCTTTTAAAACCGTCGCGATTGCCTCGATGACGGTTCGCGCTTCGGTTCGCGCAATCGAATGCAGAATCGTTTCCGTGTCGGAAGTCGAAGAAAATATTGCACCTTGTTTTTCGAGTTCAGCGCGTTTTGTATTGGCGTGCGGCAGATTTCCGTTGTGGCAGATCGCAATTTGTCCGTGCTGACAAGTTACCGAAAAAGGCTGTGCTTCGCGCACTGAAGATTTTCCCGAAGTCGAATACCTCGTGTGTCCGATTGCGCTTCGTCCGGGAAGACCTTGCAGAGTTTTTTCGTCAAAATTGTCCGCAACCAATCCCAAACGGCGAATCTGATGCAAATCATCACCGTCAGACGAAACGATTCCGCACGCTTCCTGTCCGCGATGTTGCAAAGCGAAAAGCCCCAACTGCGTCAGTGTCGAGGCTTCTCTGTGTCCGAAAACCCCGAAGATCGCACATTCTTCTTTAAATTTGTCCAAGAGAAAATCCATTTCAGATATAAATAATTTGATTCTTCATTTCATCCGCCGTCAAGTCGTTTAAGATAGCAATTGTTCGACGAGCAATTTCCTGTGGCGAATTATCGGCGAGAATAATTATTCCACAATGATTTTTGCCGGAAGCAAAGTATTCTGTTGCTAATTCCTCAAAGTCAAAACGGTCGTGTGTCAGAATTGCATAACCTTCTTTACTTGCATATTCCAATTGTTCGGAATCGCTCGTGCCTTTGCGTCCGACATCTTGTGTTGTTACGGCTTTGAATCCGTGCGATTGAACTATTTTGGCAATCAAAACGTGAACATTTTCGTCCAAATAAATTTCGATAAACAGTTTGTTCACAGATTTCTTACCAAGGGATGCAACAACTCTTTCGGAACACGATTTTTCTCGATAAATTCATTAATTTCGGCTTGATTGTCGCTGTAATAACTAAGTGCTTCAAAAACCTCTGCCAACGTCAGATGCGGAAGTCCGACCGGAATTTCTTCCGGCGGAACACCTCTGCGCCAAGTTTCCACAATCACCCGAACCGATGTGCGTGTTCCTTTGATAATCGGTTCGCCGCTTTTTTCTTTTCTCGTTATGTAACGATATGCAACTGCTGTGTCCATAATCAGAGTTTAGCACAAACAAGCGGTTTAATTCACGGCGAGAAATCCTAGAGAATGTGCCAGCCGATTGGCTAAAATCAAAAGATGCGCGTCGCGGATTTTGTATAAATTGTTTAATAAATCCTGAATCTTGAAAAAAAACAAGTCTGTTTGATATAGATTTGCGATTTTTAGTTCGACGGCAAACGGGTAAACGATTTCCGGCGTTATGCCCGGAGTCGGAAAATACGTGCCGCCGAGTTCCCATATTTTATTTATGGAAACATTGAAATCTTTCGGAAATTTTTCGCGCAACAATTTTTCCAGATCGAATTTATGTTCAATACTTTTCGGAACGCGCCAAGCCGGAACACAAACGATGTTTGAATTCCCGGTAAAATTCTGCGGCGCGGGCAAATCTCTGTATTCAACGCCGACAAAAATCTCGCCTTCGGTTTTGATAAAAGGAATCGCCGCGACCGTGTTCTTGCTCAAATTTTTCGGGACGATATATTCAAACTCGGCACGTGAAATCTCGTTGCTTTTTGAATCGGTTTCGACAAATTTGCTTTTTACAAGATTTAGAAAATTGTTTTCCTTTAATTCAATCGGCTCAAACGCTTCACGCTTATCGGGTAAAAATTTTTCAATTCCCGAAACCTTAAAATTTTCCGGCATATCTTGAATCATCGGTTTAACGCTCGCGCCGATCCAAGAACTTGCCGAGCGATTTAATTTTTTTAGCAGATGATAAATATTAATTTCGAGTCGCGCGTCAAACATTCCGCCGACGTGCGAGGCTCGTAAAACCTGTAAAGCATCGAGTTCGCGGACAAATCCCGCGCTGTTAAATTTTGTGTAATTCTCGATTTCCTGCGGCGGTTTTTGCCAATCTTCGATTTTTATAAGAAAACCTTCAACCTGCTCGTCAATTCCGCCCGCCGATGTAAAGTAGAAAATCGGTTTGCTGATTTCTAAGATTTCGTTTGTGGAAAGATTTGCGCGTTCAGCTAAGATTTTTTCAACCGAATCTTGAACCTTGAACTTTGAATTTTGAACTAATGCGGAAAGCGGTTCGGTCAAATAACCCGAATAATTTGCGCGGTGAAGATGTTTTTTCTCAAGATTTGCATTAACGATCGGGCGCGGAAAATCTTTTTTGGCAAGAACGAAAATCTGTCCGTTCTCATTTTCAAACCACGGCAAAAGATCAATCGTTTGATTCGGTCGTGTCGCAAGTTCGTAGATTTGATTCGTTTCTTTGTGGCGATATGCTTTGAGTTTGAGAAAAGTGGGGAGCGCAGGCATCTTGCCTGCAATAAGCTCATCGCGCGAAGAATCCTTTGATTGCAAATACTTTTCCGACAATTGCACGCCTTCATTTTCCGCAACCTTTTCGCCGACGATCAAAAAATTTGTCGGCGGAAATGTTAAAGATTTTTTATCCAAATCCGACAAATAAAATTTGCCAACAAAACGATTTTCGACGATCCACGGATTCCAGAGCGGTTGAGAAACGACGATTCTTAAATTCTCTTTGCGAAAATTTTCCTCAAAATTATCTTGCGAATAATAACAATATTCTTCCAGTAATTCGGGCGACCAATGATCGCGGTAATCTTTTCGCAAAACGAATTCTGCCGCCGTTTTGAAAGTCGTTTCAAAACGTGTGAACTCCGTTTTCAGAAATGTATGTTTTTTATATGAAACCGCTGAATTCATATTCAAACTGCTTCTAAAATCTCGCGCGAAAATCTCAAAAAGCGCGGCGGTTGAAAGTTCGGGAATCTCGCCCGAATCTTTTCCGTCATCGTTTGGTAAATCCAAAAACACACGCTTTTTTGCTTCATCGGGAATAACAAAATCGCGAATTATCAAAATTCCGCCTGTTTTTAATTGCGCGACCTGATTTTTTATCGTTTTTGAAATTTGCGAAATGTCGAAGTTATTAAAGCTCGTGACGTGATGCAAAACGGACGAATCTAAAATGCCGTCGAGTGAATTTGGAGGAAAGACGTTTTCGGCAATATCACCAACCTCAAAAGTTAAATTTTCTGCTTTGTAATGATTTTTCGAGTATTCGACCGTTACGGGATTTATGTCAACGCCGATTAGCTGTAAATCTTTGTAAAGTCTTGCCAAATCAAAAGTCCCGCTTCCCGAACCGCTTCCCATATCGGCAATTTTTCCGCGTGAAGGAAAATGTGCCGTCGTCAGCGCGATTTTCTGTTGCATCGAAGCGTCCATTCCGGCGAAGTATTGTTCGTAATCGGAAAGGTTTCCGCGATCTTGTTTTATGTAATTAATTTTTGGCTCGTTACTCACAAAATGGATATTTGAAAATTATAGGAAAAGCGGTTTACATATTTTTAACCAGTGACTCGATCAGATAATGCGGAACGCGGTGTGATTTGATATAAGGATCAATTTCAGCCCGGTTTTGCTCATAATATTCGGTTGCCATAATGATCTGTTCCAGAGTTAAATGCGGCAGACGAAGGAGAATCTGGGCAGTCGTGTAGGATAAACGCCTCATTTCGATGATCGCCCGCACAGGCGTTTTTGTATCGGTCAAGATCGGTTCACCGCCGAAAATAGTTTCGTCTTTCGTTACGCCGCTGTTCGGAACAATTTTATTCATACTTACAGTTTAACAAATAGAATCGAAAAAACTGCGTTTTCGTTCGCATATTTGAGAAAACTATACGGCAGGCGCGACACGCCCGCGACATTCGCCGAAGCCGATTCTTCTGAAACCTTCGCGTTCGCAGAAGCCTTTCATAATGATTTCGTCGCCGTCTTCTAAAAATTTGCGAGTTTCGCCCGAAGGTAATTCGACGGGTTCTGCGCCGCGTTTTGTCATTTCTAACAAACAGCCGCGTTCGGAATCTTCCTTACCGGAAACAGTTCCCGTCGCCATCAGATCGCCGGTTTGCAAATTACAGCCGTTTGAAGCGTGGTGTGTCAGCATTTGCCCGATTGTCCAGTATAAATCTTTGAGATTCGAGCGCGAGAGCATAAACGGTTCGATGTTTTCCGAGCGCATTTTTTCGGTTTGAATATAAACTTCGAGTTTGATGTCGAGTCCGCCGAGTTTTTCATTTTGTTCGCTCGCCAGATAATCGAGCGGTTGCGGATCGCCTGCATCGCGTTCAAACGCCGGAACTCTGAACGGCGCGAGGGCTTCCATTGTAACGACGAACGGCGAAATTGTCGTCGCAAAACTCTTGCCGAGAAAAGGTCCGAGCGGCTGATATTCCCAGCCTTGAATATCACGCGCCGACCAATCGTTGACCAGACACAGCCCGAAAATATGTTCTTCCGCGTCTTTTATATCAATCGTTTCGCCCAAATTATTTCCCTTGCCGACGAAAAAACCGACTTCCATTTCGTAGTCCAACGCCTTTGACGGAATATAAACCGGCGGCTCGTTTTCGTTTGAACGATTCTGACCTTTCGGGCGAATAACTTCCGCGCCGGAAATCACAATCGAAGAGGCGCGTCCGTGATAGCCGATTGGAATCCATTTGTAATTCAGCATCAACGGATTGTCGGGACGAAACAGTTTGCCGACATTCGTGGCGTGATAAATCGAGCAGTAAAAATCAGTGTAATCGCCAATCTCAAAAGGATTTAACAAAAGAGATTCGGAAGCCAGATGTAAATGTTTTTCAACAGTTGATCTGGTAGTTTCATCAGCTTTTTCACTTAATATCTCAATCAATCGTTGTCGAATGAAAGGAAAGTGTTTTGATTTAACTTCGACAGCTATATTTAATGTTCCATCAAAAGCAAATAATTCAATCTCTTTATAAAGTTCCGAGTCTTTTTCAGCAAATAATCCTTCTTCAAGTAAAGAGTGAAAATCAACTATGAAATCGCCGACTGCAAATCCAATTCTTTCGTGATTTGTAAAACTATCGTGAACAAAAATACAAAAAGGCAAATTTTGAATCGGAAAATCCGTGTCGGGCGCGTTGGCTGATTCGATCCAGCTTTTCAGGTTTTGGTCGTGTGTTTCGTTTACATTTATCATTTATCAGTTACCATTTATCATTTACCGTTCAACACTATTCATTTGATAAATGATAAATGTTGAATGATAAATGAAACTATTCATAATGAGTCCACATTCTGAGAACGCGGACGATTTTCGCTTCTTCAAAAACATTATAAACAAGCCGATGCTGAATGTTTATGCGTCTTGAATACGCACCTGCCAAATCGCCGATTAACTTTTCAAACGGCGGCGGATTCTGAAACGGATCATTTTCAATAATTGTCAGAAGTTTTTCGGCTTTTTTCCAAAGTCCGGCTCGTTTTAATTTGATTGCGTCTTTTAGAGATTGTTTAGTAAATTCGAGTGCCCAAGTCAAAATTTCAGTCTTCCTTTTCCAACTGATTCAAAAAATCTTCTTTGGAAAGAATATCATCGGATGTTGCGTTCATTCCTTCGACGATTGATTCGCGCATTCCGGGAACTGACAGCAAATGAAGAGTTTCCTGAATTGCGTTCCAATCTTCTTCACCAATCAAAACGGCATTATTTCGCTTTGTCGTAATCAAAACCGGCGCGTGATTTTCAGCCGTTTCATCAATCAAACCGAAAAACTTTTCCCGTGCGGCGGTGGCTGATAATGTTTTTAATCTGTTCATAAAAAAGTTCGTTGAATAATAAGTATTTACATTTTAGATATTATTCTGCAAATGGATTTGTCGGCGGTTTTTGCCATTCGGCGACCATTTTTTGAAATTCGGCGATTTGTCTTTCGGTGAAAAATTTTCGGGAAATTTTCCAGATATGTTCCCAATCAATTTCAAAATTTAGTGTGAGAACTTGTAAATCTCTTTCGTAAAAAAGAATTTTATTGAAATTTCCTTTTTGATAAAGATCAATGATCGCATCGAATCGCATTAGGATTAAGCCGTTCACTGTTGCAATCGGATACAAGCCTTCCTCAAAATCATATACGGTTGTTTCGTGTTCCTTGACATATTCAAACAACGAATTTGAAGTCTTCAAAAAATCAATTCGCATTCCTTCAAATGTCGCATTTGTGAAATTTATATCTTTGTTTGTTACCTCGACATAATCAATAATTTTGTCCAATTCCGCAACTGAAATCAGAATATCCAAATCTTTCGTATTACGATCTTGAATGTAAGCAAGATAAGCAATTGCGCCGACGATACAAAAATCAACCTGCTTTTCTTCGAGCAAATTCAGAAATTTTATAACTAATTCGGGCAACATATCATAGTCAATCGGAAAGCCGTCGCGCCAATTTTGAATGTTAAAAGCATTGGCATCATAGATTGATTGGCAAATCGCCAATTGATGCGTGCGGCGCGTAAATGTCGGTTCGATGAATGGATAATTTCGCATTATTCAATAACAATTTTAACACTTTTACGCATTTTAAAGTAAGCCGATTTCCTGCAAATCGGCAATCGGTTCTTCGAATGAACACGAGCCGAATGAAATTATGTTGGCGCGGCGCAGTTCGGATAATTGCTGGACGCTCAGAAAATGCTCCTGCCGCCAGAGAACGCCGGAATTGTCGAAGATAAAACTCTCCGCCCATTCGTCTTCCAACAGTTCTTTTATCAAGCTGCGTTTATAAGTCATTTTCATAAATGCGACGGCTAAAAATACGTTAAGAAAACCGTTCATCATTCCTTCGGGCGCGTCTTGTTCATACGTCAAAGGTTTGAAACAACGCACCGGATGATGAAGTCCGGCGGTCGCTTTGAACGGCAGATTGGCTGCCAGACAAGTTCGCATAAAACGCAAAACTTGTCCCGTTTTCGGAAATGCGTCTTCGGTGATGCCTCCCATTCTTATTTTTCCGAAACGCTTTTTTATTGCTAATGTGGCGATTAATTCGCCAATATGTTCATTAAGCGGAATTTCAAAAAATGTCGGTAAATCGTCGGGGATGGCATCGGCAAGATATTCGATTTCATAATTCGATTCGGCTTTCACTTCGAGCGAATCAATCACGGCATTCGGCGCGAATTCCGCGTTAAATTCAATAATGCGACCAACCGTATCGTAAATATCTTCGCCCGCCAAAACGCTCAGATGCCAGCCATTGTTTTCATCACGAACAAAAAACTCACGCGCATTTTGCAGAAATTCACCCAAGCTATTGAACGGCACGACGAAACGACCGAGCATCCAATTGTAATTGCTGTTTTTATATTTCGCGTAATTTATCACGGCTTCCGACATCGAAAGTTTTGACGGCGGAAAAAGTCCCGCGTAATCAACTATTTCGGATAAAAGTGCGCGAATTGCATCATTGGGGCTTGAGTTTTTCATGCGATTGTTCATTTTACGACAAATCACTCAAAGTAGTGTAATCAAGTCGAGTGTAAAAACTTTATTAGCTTAAACAAAAAACTTGATTTTAACAAAACAAATGAGTTATTGTGAGTGGATAAATTTATAAAGAGTCGAATTAAAGCAGTTGATTTCATAAAATTCGTTATAAACTCAAAGGAAAACTGCTGTATAAAATCAAATAAATGCGTGTTTTAGGAATTGATCCGGGAAGTCAGACGCTCGGTTGGGGAGTTGTCGAAGGCAGCGGATTAAAATATTCGGTTGTTGATTTCGGCACGGTAAAATCGAGTCCGCGTGAGGATTTTTCCAAGCGTCTTTTGAAAATATTTGACGGCGTAAATAGTGTTATCGAAAAATTTCAGCCCGATGTCATCTCGGTCGAAGAAGCGTTTTACGCGACAAATGTAAAGGTCGCGCTCAAACTCGGACAAGTTCGCGGTGTTGTTTTGCTTGCCGGAGAAAAAGCCGGTTTGGAAATTGGGGAATACAGTCCGCGCCTGATTAAACAAACAGTCGTCGGCTACGGAAACGCCGAAAAACATCAAGTGCAGGAAATGGTTCGTATCCTTTTGCGCCTAAAACATAAACCCGAACCGCACGATGCGGCAGACGCGTTGGCAATTGCGATCTGTCATTTTCATCACGCCGGACTTCAAAACAGATTAAAGGCAAAAGACAAAAGGTAAAACTTTTATTTTTAAAATAACTTATAAATCTCAAAACAGGAGAATATTCAATGAAACGATTGACTTCCACTTTTATTGTTCTTTCGATAATTTTCTTTAGCTTATCAATCGCCGCACAAAAGCGCGGAGCATCCCGAAACTCAAAATCATCTTCCACGTCTGCCAAAAAAGTTATAACAAACAAAGCCGTCATCGTAGATGAAAGACTCGCCGTTTTGCGTGTCAGTCCGAGCCTTTACGCCCGCCCGATTCAACGAATGAGCGGAGGTAGAGAAGTTTTGGTTAGCGAAACTAAGGAAGCTGACGGCGTAACTTTTTATCGTGTCAGCACTTCACCGAAAAGTTCGGGTTGGGTTCAGGCAGATGCGGTTGCCGGAACATTTCGGCGCGGCGATGATGAACGTCTGGCGCGGCTTATTCAAGGTTCGGAAGGGTTTGAGCGCATCGAACGCGCTTCGATTTTTCTCGAAATGTTTCCTGCTTCGTCGCTTCGTCCGCCGATTTTGCTTCTATTCGGCGATCTGATCGAAGAAGAAGCCGTCAAACTTTCAGGACGCGCCACCAGAAATCTCGACCGCCGCGAAATGGCAGCTTCCGGCGCACCTCTACACAGCTTTTATTTGAATTATCCTTTTCTTGACCGTTACAGAAAATTAGGCGTGGTTTTTCTTTTCAATTCCAACACTAAAAATTATCATTACGACGGCGCGACTTGGAAGGAATTGGTTGGTAAATTTTCAAAATCATCCGAAGCCGTCGAATCGCAAAAACGTCTCGATTCGTTAAAGGAAAAATTGGAAAGGCAGAAATAAACTGAAATAATTGATAGTTGAAGATGAATAATTGATAATTTTGCAGTGCTTCAGATTGAATTTATCAATTACCAACTTTCAATTTTCCATTATTTTACAGTTTTTTCTTATCCACGCTGACATTACTTTAAAGAACACGCGACTTGAGCAGCAATTCTTGCATTATTTTCTAAAAGTGCAATGTTCGCGGCGAGAGTTTTTCCCGCGCTTTTTTCTGCCATCTGAGAAAGCAAAAAAGGCGTGATTTCTTTTCCGTTAATGTTTTTTTCATCCGCAAGTTTCAATGCTTCGGCTAAAATTTCTTCTAATTCGGAGTTTTCTATTTCAAATTCTTCGGGAACCGGAACTGTTAAAAGAATCGCATTTTTTAAGTTTAATTCATCGCGGGCGCGAATAATTTTTGCCGTTTCTTCTGCCGTTTCAACTTTTTCATCAACTGCCAAGCCACTTTTTCGTGAGTAAAATGCCGGCATTTCATCGCATTCCCAACCGAGAACGGTAATGCCGTAAGTTTCTAACCATTCGCGCGTCGCGGGTAAATCGAGAACAATTTTCGCGCCCGAACAAACGACTGTAATCGGTGTTTGTGAAAGTTCTGGCAAATCCGCCGAAATATCTGCGGCAAACCCGCGATGAACGCCGCCGATTCCGCCGGTTGCAAAAACTTTGATTCCGGCTTTGTGGGCAATAAATGCAGTCGTCGCAACGGTTGTCGCGCAGTTTAACTTTTTTGCAATGGCAACGGGAAGATCACGACGCGAAATTTTTCGGATGTTTTTATCGGTTGCGAGTTGTTCGATTTGCTCTTCATCCAAACCGACGCAAAATTCACCGTTGAAAACAGCAATCGTCGCGGGAATTGCGCCGTTTTCGCGGATGATATTTTCCAATTTTTGCGCGGTTTCAAGATTTTGCGGATACGGTAAACCGTGTGCGATGACCGTTGATTCAAGCGCGACAATCAGTTTTTTGTTCGTGAGCGCGTTGGCAACTTCTTCGTTAAATTTCATTTATTGTTTGTCCTTTGTCATTAGTCTTTTGTCATTGGTAAAAAACAAGGGACTAATGACAAAGGAGGAAAATTTACTTTATCATTTTGCCGATGCGGTCGAGGCGCGGACTTGTGATGCAGCCGAGCATACTTCCGCCGGAAGCACCGCGGTCGCAAGACCAATAGACAAACATTGCCTGTCCGATGACCAGATCACGATTGACAAAGCCCCAAAAACGGCTGTCTTCGCTGTTGTCGCGACTGTCGCCCATTACAAAATAACTATCGTCGGGGATTTGTGTAACTTTTCCTTCGACTCCGAAGTCGTAACCATTGCGACCGGGTGGTTGTCCGTTTTCAGATGCTTTCATCGTTCTCTCGGAATAATAAACGCTGTATGGTTCATCGGGAGTCTTCGCTTCAATTTCTTTCGTTTCAAGAGCTGATTGATCGTCATCGGCATCTCCGATTATGCGGTGTTCAGGCAATAATTGACCGTTGATAAAAACTTGATTATTGCGAAATTCGACCGTTTCGCCCGGTAAGCCGATTACTCTTTTGACATAATTTATTTGATAAGGCGTAATGCCGCGTGCGCGATCTCTTGCCGGATTATTTCTGAATCCGGGATATTTGAAAACGATGATGTCACCGCGCTCAATCTCTCTCTGCGGTAAAAAAGGAATCGGTTTGCCGCCGGGCGCGAAGATAAATTTATTAACGAGCAAATAATCACCGATTAAAATCGTATTTTGCATCGAGCCGGTCGGAACTGTAACCGCTTGCAAAATAAACGTCATACCGAAAATTGCCATTACTAAAGTAACGACCAGTGACTCAAAGTATTCACGAAAAACGCTCTTCGGCGGACCGAGCGGTTTTTTTACAGTTTCTTCTTTTACTTCTTCTGTTTCTTTTTTGCTCATATTTTCATTAAAACTTTAATTTTTATTTTGAACTGTTTTTCTTTTCTTTTTGGGCGAGTTGGATTTTTCCAGTTCCTTTAAAACAATACTTGCCGCCTTCATTTCGGCGGATTTTATCGAACTTCCTTCGCCCTGAACTTTGCCGTTTTCCCAGACGGCTTCGACAAAAAACGTCCGGTCGTGCGGCGGACCCGTCGTTTTTATTACATTATAACTCGGCGCGGTAAGTTTTTCGGCTTGCAGAGTTTCCTGCAAAAGCGTTTTGTAATCAATCGAATTTTTCGGCGTGGCGCGGCGAAATTCTTCGACGAAAATTCGATTAACAAAAGCACGCGCCGAAATGTATCCACTGTCGAAAAAAATCGCGCTGATAACGGCTTCCAAAGTGTCGGCGAGAAGTGCTTGTTTGCGTCTGCCGCCGGTTTTTTCTTCGCCGCGCCCGACGCGAATGTATTCGCCGAGATTTAATTTGACAGCAATTTTTGCCAGCGTTTCGGTGCTGACGAGATGATGTTTCATCAAGGTCAAATCGCCTTCGCTCAATTTCGGGTTTTTCAGATAAAGCTGTTCGGCGACTGCCAAACCCAAAACCGAATCGCCGACAAATTCGAGCGATTCGTTTTGCAATTCACGAATTTCTTCGTCGTCGCCAAACGGAATTTTTTCGTAAGCCCACGAACGATGTGTCAAAGATCGTTCAAGCAGTTTGAGGTCTTGAAACTGATAACCCAAGAGTTGTTCGAGTTTTCCGAGCTTTTCCGTCATAGAAAGCTAATTTTATGAATATTACACAAAAAAAGAAAGTCGGACGCTGGTTATTTTACGTCCGACTGTTCATTTTTGTTTTTGCTTGGGGGAAAATTAACGCTTTCTTTTTGGCTTGTTGCCGGTTTTATCTGCTTCGGTTTTAACCGCTGATCCGTTTGTCATTGTTTTGGTAACGGGTTTGGTTGTGGTCGGAGCAGGTGTTTTGGTTGTTGAAGCCGGCGTAGTTGTCGTCGTTGTTGTGGTTGATGTTGTGCTGTCGGTAGTTTTCTCGTCTTCTGACGGCGGATCAACCGGCTTAACTTCAGTCGTCGGATTCGTCAACGGTTTGCTTGCAACCGAAGCGATAAGCGTATTCAACTGCGTAACCAAATCCGTATCGGGAATAGGTTTCTCGACGGTTTCATAACGGAATTTGTAAAGTCCTTTTAATGTATTATAAACATTGTCCACATATTCCTTCATTTGCGCCTTTTTCGTCGCATCTTTTTCTTTGTTCATATTCGCTTTGGCAACTTCATAAGCCTTGGAATATGCTTCAAGAGCGCGGTCAGCATAACCTTTTGACATAGCGAGTTTCGTTTTGCTTTCAAAGGTTTCTTTGTTATCTGCAGCTTTAATAAGGACAATGATTTCTTTATTAAGCGCGTCAGCTTTTTCGACATATTTGTCGCCGATCAATGCGTAAATAAAATCTCTGTCTTTCGTTTCCGAATCAATCTGCGTCGCTTTATACAAATATTCCACTCCGCTGTTTTTATCTTTCAGGCGATAGTAATTGATATAACCGACTGTGTAATTCATCCAACCGATGGCATTGTTTTTAGTATTGTATTCATACTTATATGCACCGAATTTGCCGGAATTGGATTTTACGCCGCTTTCCAACTTTTTGATCGCTGATTTAGCGTATTCAGTGGCTTTTGCATTATATGTATCATTTTGCTTTTCAGCGGCTTCATCCAAACCGACCGAAGCAAGCACGAGAATTACGTCAAGAAAATCCGGTTCAGCTTTAATAATATCTTCACCGCTGGCATAAATTTCAGCAGTATTTCCCGCTTTCATTGCTTTATCAAAGCGTTGATATCGAGCAGCTTGTTCTACGGCGGCGGTTTCTGTTTTAACTTCTTCTTCTTTTTTCGGAACAGCTTTTTTCAAATAATCAACCTGTTGAGCAAAGGCTTCGCACGCGGCGTATTTTTCGATATATTCTTTCCCGGCTTTAACAGCGGTTTTTTTCTGTTCTAAAGTTCCCTTGTAATTATTAATATATTGGTCATACAAGGCTTGATTCGCCGGCAGATCGGCGCAAACGTCTTGAGCAAAAGTCGGTGTAGCGACAGCCAAAACTGCCAAAAAAACTCCAAGTACTAAAGTTTTGTAAAAGGTTTTCATTAAAATCTATCCTCCAAGCAATCTTAAATCTAATGGTTTATTTCAAGCTGCTGAAACTCCTTATGGTATCAGCGGTTTGCGAAAATTCAGATGGTATGTTCAGAAAAATGGTTGCAAGTTTTTGCAAGTATTTCAACTATTTTTATCTTATTATAAATTACAAAAACAATAATTATTTACAATTAAGAGAAGCCTAAATAATCACGCAGTTTTCAGGTATATGTCAAGCGAAAATTCAAAAATTATAAAGACAGATATCGGACAGAATTATTTAGTAAGATTTTTTACCACAGATTTACACAGATAAATGCAAGATGATTTTTTTGACAGAAATAGCTATTGATTTTGGGATCAATTCTTATCTATGTTTCTGTATAAATCTGTAGTTTAATTATGCTTTTAATTTGTCCGAATACTTAAACTTCAAACTATTAAATTCCGTATCTTCCGTTTCAACCGAGTGATGAAAAATTAATTTTTTTTGACGATGCGCGGGCGTATTGTCGAATCCTTTGGTTCGGTCACAACGGGTGAAAATATTTCAGACGGTTTTGATTTTGTATTATTTGTATCGTTTGATTTTGTTTTGCCGACAATGACCTTTTTCGGATCAGGCGTATCGGCATCATCCGAATCTTCACCTTCATCGGTATCAATCTGTGCCGAAGTCGTTGCATTTACTTTCGGTTGCGGTTTCAAAATAAGCGGAACTTTGGCAATGTTTTTATTGCCGTTGTTCATTCGTTTGCCTAAAACATTATAAATTTGTCCGGCAATTGCCGCCGCATATTTTCCGCGTTCGCCTTGTCCGCGTGTGATGACGACGACCGAATACTGCGGATTTGCAATCGGCGCGACCGACGCAAAAAGTCCGACCCAACTTCCTTTTTCGATACACGAACCCGTTTTTCCGGCAACTCCGAGAGTTGCGTCAATGCCGCGCCGCGCCGTTCCGTATTCAGCCGCGCCGATCATTCCCGGAATTACGCCTTGTAAATCTTCTTTCGGCAGCGCAATCGTGCGGCGCAGATAACCGCGAAAAGCTGTTTTTTGAACTTTCGATTTCGGAATTTGCGGAACGATAATTTTTCCACCATTTGAAATTGCCGAAACCATCACGCCGAGTTGCAAAGGTGTTACTTCGTAATCGTCGCCGTGCGAATAGATGCGTAAATTGTTGTTGCCGAACGGAAGTCTTCCGATGGATTCACCGTCGGCATTGATTCCGGTCGGTTGTCCTAAACCCAATCTTTGAGCGTAGGAAATCATCGTTTCCGAACCGAGATTTGCGCCGACTGTTTGAAAATAACTGTTGTTTGAATAAGCGAGTGCGTCGGTTAAATCGAGTCTGAATCTTTTATTGCGAATGCTTCCGTCGGAATCAATCAGATTTTTATCCAACCCGGCGACTGCCGTGACTAATTTTATTGTCGAACACGGTTTGAAACTTTTTTTGATCGCCCAATCCTGATTAACGATTGTCAAAACCTTTCCGGTTTGCGCTTCCATTACGACGATTGTTCCGGCACGCGAACCGAGCGCGTTTATTGCGGCGCGGCGAACTTCCAAATCTTCATTTGAAGCATCGTCTTTGGCGATATTAGCTACGGTTTCGGTGCGAAACGAATTTTCCAGTTGACGTTTTTTCGCTTGTTGTGCGGCGCGAATTGCTTGATCGCGTCGGCGTTTTTCTTCGAGAGCGGCGGATTGCGCGGCACGTTTTTTTGCAATTTCCACGTCGGCGCGTCTTTTATCTTCGGCTTTTTTATTTAATTCGGCTTGAGTTTCTTTTTTACTTTTTGCAGTCGTGGTTTTTTTCGATGAAGTTTGTGTTTCTTTTTTGCTTTTTACGGTTTCGGTTTTTTTTGAGGTTTCCTGTTTTTTTTTGACTGTTTTAGTTTGCGGTTCGCCTTTCTTTCCGGCGGTTTTTTTAGAAGTTTCGGTTTTCTTTGGCACGGAGCGCGACTTTTGCGAATAGATTGTTTGATTTACGGAAAAGAAAACAAACGTCAGCACGAAAGCGGACAAAAGTTTGAAATACAACTTTATAGAGAAAAAATACATCTTGGTTTTACCTCATTAAATTCAGAAGTTTCGGAGCAAAAATTCGTCAGGAGAGTTTAAATTTTTGTTGAATAATAGATGAATCCTAAAGATTCGAGTTGCCAAAGAATTTACTTCTAAGCTAAGAAAGACTATAACATTCAAGATATTGATACGGCAAGAAAAGTTTAAAAGTGAAAAAGTGAAAAGGTGAAAAAGTTTTGCTTGTCCGAGTTTCAAACATTTTGCAAATTGTTTAATAATCCGGCTATTTGTATTTGAATCTAAAGCCAATTAATTGCAAACAAAACTTTTTCACTTTAAGACTTTTTCATTTTGCAAATCTATGACCAATTTTCTTAACACCTTTCGCGGCAAACTTCTTATCGTTTTGGCATTCTTGTTGATTGCGACATTGAGCGTTCAACTTTACCTGAATATTCGCACGGAAAGGGAAAATGCGAGTTTGCGAAAAATGCAGGAACAGGCTTTGGTTGCGGGAATCGCGCTCGGATTTAATGGAATGCAGTCGTCTGATCGGCTTCGGGATTTTGTGAAACGCGAAGGTCAACCGTTTTTTGACTCAAAAACGACAAAACGTATCAAAGACATTTTAATTATTAATAACGAATGGGAAGTTTACGACAGTCTCAGTGAAAAATATCTGCCTTCGACCGACGCAAATAATGATCCGATAAACAAGAAATTAAAGGATTTAAATGATCTGCCGCCTTTGCTTGAAGCCTCGCGTTTAGGTGAAGACGCAAATCAATTTCCGAACGCCTTCAAACCCGAAACCGACGAAACCGACGGCGAATCACACGCCGTGCCGATCGAGACAAATCAAGGGCGTTGGTATGTGATGGTGATTTTGAAAACCGATAATAAATTGGCTTTCCAAAAAGCCTTGCAGCCTTTATTTTACACTCTTTTGATCTTTCTGATTTCAACTGCGATCACGGTTTTTCTTATCTGGCGTTTTACGCGCCCGATTGCCAATCTTTCAAAAGCGGCGCGGATGATCGCGGCAGGAGATTTGAATGTGCGCGTCGAAGATGCAAAACGCAATGACGAGATCGGACAACTTGCGACGCAGTTTAACCTAATGACCGCCGAACTCGAAAAATCGCAGGAACTCGAAGCACAATTACAGCAAGCCGAAAAAAGCGCGGTTGTCGGCAGATTAGCCTCGGCAATCGCGCACGAAATTCGTAATCCCTTAAATTATATAAACCTGACGCTCGACCATCTTCGCGCCAAATTTGCGCCGGAAGAAGCGGATAAACAAGCGAGTTTTGAAAAACTGACTTCGCAACTAAAAGCCGAAGTTGCTAGAATAAATCTGCAAATCTCGGATTTTCTGCGTTATTCGCGCCCCGTAAAATTGGATATAAAACCGACCGACATTCGCCAAGTCGTTGACGATTCGCTTCTGCTTATCGAACCGCAAGCCGAAGATCAAAACACAAAAATCAGCGTGATCGAGCGCGAAAATATCCCGAAAATAAAAGGTGACGCGGAAATTTTGCGTTCGGTTTTCAACAATTTATTCATCAACGCCGCACAAGCAATGGAAGCAACGGGCGGAAATCTCAATGTAATTCTTTCAACGATGGACGAATACGTTAAAATCGAAATCAAAGACACGGGCGTTGGAATTCCGCCGGAAAATCTGAACAAAATATTCGAACCGTATTTTTCCACCAAAGAAACCGGAACAGGTTTGGGTTTGGCGATTGTGAAGAAAATCATTGACGATCACAACGGTTTTATTGACGTAGAATCGGTAGAAAATGAAGGAACGACGTTTACGGTGAAATTGCCGAAATCTGATAAATTATCGGAAGATTTGATTTAGTCGCCAACGGCGACAAACAATATAGCCCGGCGAAAATCGCCGGGTTAGATAAAACACAAATTCCGACACTGAAAGTGTCGAACAAAAAGGCGCAAAAAATGTTGCTCACTTTCAGCGAGCGATTAATTAAATTGTCATTCCTAGCGATTCTCGCTAGGCTTTAATGTTTGTCATTTTCAATGACAGGAAAAGGTTATTGAATTTCTAAAAAGTTTTGAGGAATGAAATTGTGAGAAAATTCTGTTTTTTAATTTTAATTTTAATTTTTTCGAGCGTTTCTTTTGCTCAGACAAGTTCTGAAAATTCAAACAAAATCGCTGTGATTGATACAAATATTCTTAGTGACAAAGAAAAAGGAATTAAAAGACTAACTCAAGCTGAAAATTCTTATCATGTTGAAAATTTCACGGCATATTCTTTGTCCAAGAGAATTGATGCGTTAGAAAAAGAAATTAATTTATTGTTAGATCAAAATAAGCCAATTAATGAAAAATATGTAGAATTACAAAAGTTGAAAAAAGAACTTGAGAACGCACAAGAAGAAAAAAAGGCGGAATATAAAAGAAAATACTCAATAATTGTTGAACCTGTCGTTGAAAAAATCAGAAAGAAATTACAGGAATTCAGTGAATTAAACAAATACGCGGTCGTTATTGATAAATCTCAAGCGTCAATTATTGTTCAAGGTGAAGTCGAAGACATTACAGAAGAATTTATAAAGTTTTGTAACGATAGTTTTGAAAAAGAGGAATCGAAGTAAAATAATAATTTTATGGCAAGAAAAAGCATATTAGTTGTTGACGATGAAAAATCTCAGCGCGAGATTTTGGAGATGATTTTGTCGGGCGAAGGTTACGACGTGACGACGGCGAGTTCAGGCGAAGCGGCGATGAAATTTGTCGCGGACAGGCATTTTGATCTCGTTTTGACCGATTTGAAAATGACCGGAATGAGCGGTCTGGATTTGTTAAAGGAATTAACCGATTTTGATAAATCCATTATCGTCTTGCTTTTAACGGCGCACGGAACGGTTGATTCGGCGGTTGATGCGTTGCGTTTGGGCGCGTTCGATTATCTGCAAAAACCTTACGACCGCGAAAAACTTCTCGATACGATCTCACGCGCCTTGACGCAACTCACTTCGCTCGACTCGGAAATCGTTTCCGATTCCGACGAGATGGACAAGGTTAAAAAGTTGATCTTGAAAATTGCGAAGTCGAACGCGACCGTTTTGATTCGCGGCGAATCGGGAACGGGAAAAGAACTGATGGCGCGCGCGATTCATAAAAATTCGCTTCGCCTCAATCAGATTTTCCAAGCCGTAAACTGCGCCGCGATCAATGAAAATCTTCTCGAATCGGAACTTTTCGGACACGAAAAAGGTTCATTCACGGGCGCAGTTGGTGAAAAACTCGGTTTATTTGAAGTCGCCGATGGCGGAACTTTGTTTTTAGATGAAATTGGCGAATTAGACATTTCGTTGCAGGCGAAGATTTTACGCGCTTTGCAGGAAAAACAAATTCGCAGAGTCGGCGGAACGAAGGAAATAAATGTTGATGTGCGTGTCGTCGCGGCGACAAACCGCGATCTTTTAAAGATGTCGCAGGAAGGAAGTTTCCGCGAAGATTTGTATTACCGTTTGAATGTTTTGAGTCTGGAAATTCCACCTCTTCGCGAACGGCGTTCGGATATTCCGGTTTTAATCGGATATTTCGTGAAAAAACACACGCGCAACACGAAACGCGAAATTTCCATCGAAAAAGATGCGCGGAAATTATTGGAAAATTACGCTTATCCGGGAAATGTCCGTCAATTAGAATCAGCACTCGAACGCGCGATTTTGCTCTGCGAAAACAACACGATCACGACCGAAGATTTGCCGCCCGAAATGCTACAAGGCACGACTCACGCTTCGGCGGACGAACTCTTTAAACTTCCGGCGGAAGGCGTAAATTTTGAAGATGTCGAACGCAGTTTGATTATGCAAGCGATGGAACGCACCGACAATAACATCACGAAATCGGCGAAACTATTAGGTCTGACTTTCCGAACTCTGCAATATCGTCTAGAAAAATTCGGCATTAAACGCGACGGCGACGGAACGGAAGAAGAAGATGAATCGTAAAATAATTGTGTTAAAATTCGTGTGAGGTTTAAGTTATGAGAACGGTAATTGTTACAGCAGAAAACAACAAATTTAGGGCAAGATTAGATGAGCAGGAATCTTACGGGCAAACAATCGGGCAGGCGATTGATGCTTTGAATGAGAAGTTTGAAAATTTTGATAACAAAACGCTTTATATTTTGCAAAAATTTCAACCCGATGAATTTTTTAATGCCGAACAGCAAAAACAAATGTCTGAACTTATGGATAAACTCAGGCTGGCTCAAGAAGGAAAAGGTGAGTTTAGTTTGGAAGAAAAAGTCGAGTTGGAAAATTTAGTTGCGGCGGAATTGGAAGGTTCGGGAAATCGTGTAAAAAAACTTGCGGAATTAATGGATGAATAAATTCTACAAAGCGGTTGCGAAACGTGCGAACAGAAAATGCGAATACTGTCTTGCCTCGGAATCGGTTTTTAATTTTTTATTCGAGATTGACCATTTTATTCCGGTTTCCGAAGGCGGCACGGATGAGTTGGATAATTTGGTGCTTGCTTGCCGTGCTTGCAATTCATACAAAGCATTTCATCAAATCGGTCTGTTGGAGGATAAAAGCGATTCACGTCTTTTCAATCCTCGTAGAGATGTTTGGAACGAACATTTTCGGTTTAACGTAAGAACTTTGGAAATTGAGGGTTTAACTAAAATTGGAAGCGGAACGATCAACCGTTTGAAAATTAATAGCTCAAAACAAATAGAATCACGAAACATTTGGATTGAATTCGGACTTTATCCATAAACAAAAGGAGAAATGCGATGGATTGGTTTTCGACATTGACTTTGGCACTCGGTTCGGCTTGGACTTCGGGCATAAATCTTTATGCGACTGTGACGGTTTTGGGCGTTTTGCAAAAGTTCGGTCTGGCGAAACTTCCCGGCGGTTTGGATGTTTTGGATAATTGGTGGATTATCGGAGTCGCCGCATTTCTTTACGGAATCGAATTTTTTGCCGATAAAATTCCATACGTTGACAGCGTTTGGGATGTGATCCACACTTTCATCCGCGTTCCGGCGGGAGCGATTGTTGCATATTCGGCGGTGAGCAATATGGACACTTCCGTGATGATTATTGCAACCTTGCTCGGCGGCGGACTTGCGCTTTCTTCGCACGGCACAAAAGCCGCGCTTCGTGCCGGAGCGAATCTTTCGCCGGAACCCGTTTCAAATTGGACGCTTTCAATTCTCGAAGACATAATCGCGTTTGCCGGTTCGATTTTAGCCGTTTTTGCGCCGGTTATTCTCGCGGGAGTTTTAATAATTTTCGTGATTTTATTTCTCTGGTTTGCGCCGAAAGTTTTTCGTGCAATCAGAAAATTATTTCGCGGAATTCACGCGCTTTTCAGCGGTCAAGGTTTTAAAGAAGTCGCACGAAAAGCCGGATAACTATATTTTTCGCAAACTTTCAATATTTAATCGTTCGTGAATCGTCAGAGATTTTATGTTGAGGAGAAACTTTATGCTGAAAGCTAAAATAATCGCAATCGTATTTTTATTTACAATCACATTTTCATCATGTGAAAGTTCTCAAAATAATGGTATTTCGATGAACAAAAACAGCAGCGGACCGGAATTCGCTAAAACGCAAGAACCGGGCGGTGGCGGTGGCGAAGACGAAAAGGTAATGCAAAGTCAAGTTTCGCTTGAAACCGCCGATAAAAGTCAATCCGAACCGGAAAAACCAACCGAACGCAAAATTATTCGCAATGCAGAATTGAGGTTGGAATCTGACGCGCCGGAAGAAGCGCAGCAGAAAATTACCGCGATTGCCGAAAGCAAAGGCGGGTTTGTCATTGAATCTACGCAGCAAGGCAGC
>JBBSAX010000031.1:0-31284 GCA_038251885.1 Pyrinomonadales bacterium
AACTAAAGTTCGCGTTCCGTTGAATAAATCCGCGTGCTATTATTTTTCAGATGGAATTAGAAGCCCAAGAAAAACCAGAAAGAAGCGTTAGCGAATTAGTTGCGATTTGTGAAGCATTAATTTTTGTTTCGGACGAACCCGTTACTGTAAAAATTTTAACGGAAGTTCTAAAAGAAGAAAAAGAAGTGATCGAATCCGCTCTTACTAAATTACAAACCGAATACGAACAGCGCGAGAGCGGACTCAGAATCAGAGAAATCGGCGGCGGTTGGCAACTTTCCACGCGCACGGAATTTCACGAAGAAGTGCGCGAATTTTTGAAAACCCGTCCGAGCGCGAAATTATCGCTCGCATCCTTAGAAACTCTTGCCGTCATCGCTTATCGCCAACCCGTGACAGTTCCCGAAATCCTCGAAATTCGCGGCGTTCAATCCGCTTCTTCGATCAAAACACTTTTGGATAAACGCCTGATTATTTCAAAAGGTCGCAAAGAAACCGTCGGACGACCGATGATGTATGGAACTTCAAAAGATTTTCTCATTCAATTCGGGTTGAAGGATTTATCGGAACTGCCTTCGATTGAAGATTTTGAAGATTTAGTTAATTAAATGAGAATCAAACAAAACCCAAATGAACTGATAATTCAGGAAACACCGGGTTGTTTGTGGTTTGTCGGTTTATTTTTTTCAATGGTCGGCGGAACATTTGTTTATGGCGCACTCGGCGGTTTTTCAAATTGGGATGAAGTTCCTTTTTGGCAACTTGCGCTCGCATTTTTTATGGGAGCGATTGCCGTTGCCGGCGGAATTTGGATAATTTATCAAGCACCGATTTCACAGATTGTTATTGATCGAATCGAAGATAAAGTTTTGTTAAAACGGCGTGGTTTATTTGGAAAACACGAGACTGGCTATAAATTTTCGGAGATAAAAGAATTTTGCCTGATCGAAGACAAAGATGATGAAGGAAGTCCGATTTGGTCTGTCGGAATAGAATTAATTAACAGCGAAAAAATAAAAATTACGTCTATGCCGCTTCATTCCGAAGACATTCAACGCAAATATATCTTTGAAACCAATGAATTTATGAGAAAACAAATGCCTTCATACAATACGGATTTGCTTGAATAAACAACTCTTCATCCGTGCCAATCCGTGTTCATCTGTGGTTAAATAATAATCTTATGGAAAGATTGAACAAACTCATTGCCCAAGCCGGAATTGCTTCGCGCCGCGCCGCTGACGCGCTGATCGCAGATCGAAAGGTTTCCGTCAACGGCGAAATCATTACCGAACTCGGAACAAAAGCCGATCCTGAAACCGACCATATAAAAGTCAACGGAAAATTAATCAACAAAATTCTCCAGCAGCGCGAAAAAGTTTACGTTTTGCTAAATAAACCGAAAGGTTATCTGTCGAGCGCGGCTGATCCCGAAGGCAGAAAGCTCGTCGTTGATCTTGTTCCAAAAAAATTCGGCAAACTTCATCCCGTCGGACGGCTCGATTACAATACCGAAGGTTTGATCATTTTGACGAACGACGGACAATTTACCAATCTCGTCGCTTCTTCTAAAACCGTTCCGAAGATTTACGACGTAAAAGTGAAAGGATTGCCGAACGCGAATGCGGTCAATAAACTGCGTCGCGGAATCAGACTCGAAGATGGTTTTAGAACAGCACCTGCAACAATTACGGAATTAAAATCAACAGAGAAAAACGGTTGGTTCGAAGTAGTTCTGCTTGAGGGACACAATCAGCAAATTAGAAAAATGTTCGATGCGATCGGACATTCTGTCGTCAAACTTCGGCGAATCTCGATCGGACATCTCAAAGACGAATATCTAAAAGTCGGCGAATTTCGCCTTCTGTCGCCAAACGAAGTTCAAGGTTTTCACTTGAAGAAAGATAAACCTAAAGCAAAACTGCGTTCATAAAATCAAGTTTCAGCTTAATTCATAATCTAAAAACTCACATTAAACATCGCGCTTAATAGTCTTAAAAAGGGCTTTTGCGTTCGTCTTTTGCGCTACTTTGCCACATTTTTGAGAAAAAACAAGACGACTTTGTAACTTTTTTCACAATTATTGAATCCGAATAACTCATCAAACCGAAAGACATTATACAAATAATTACTTTAGCAACTATTTATTTTGAATAATTGCTTAGTTCAGAACAAAGTTTACAAAAAAATACTTATTTTCTGAAGTTTCGGAGAATATTTTTTTTAAGAGGGAAGGTTAATGTTAAATAAATCAGATTATTCAGTTTTAGGCGCGGCTTTTATTTCGTTTCTGTTTTCGGTTTCGCTTTGGTTCGGAGTTTTCGGAGAGCAACAACAATTAGCGGGAATTTTTGTCGGAGTTTGGGTTCCTTCGATTTTGGCATTGGGAATTTATTTCAAGATGAATTCAGGAGGAAAATAAGTATGCAGGCTTTTATCTTCGTAGTCGGATTAATCGTCAGCATATTGGTCATTTATGGCATTTTTTCTCAAGTTCCGGGTCAAATACGAGGACCGGACAAAGTGGTATATCGAAGTTCCGATGAGGAAAGCGACTAAATGTAGTTTAATATTTTTTGGAATGTAAATGAAAAAACTTTGATTTTAATTTTTTGAAATTTTATTCTAATCTTTTGATTTGATTCGGATTTATTTTGAAAAAAAGTTGGTCGCCAGTGCGTGAAATTTCACCGGAAATCTCGACTGGTTCGGCGACAAAGTTAAGTATTTCTTTATTTACAGACTCGCCGCTTTCTGACAAAAGCCACAATTCCGAAGTATTTCCGTTCGATTCCTTGACGATGAAAAGCGGCGGAATTCCGCCGCGCAAACAGGCAACGGCGCATTCTCTATGCGGTTTTGATTGCCCGGGATTCATTACGCCCAAGTAACATTTTGAATCAACAATTTCGCCTTTGAGCGTGAATTTTCCGAGATTTTCCGTCTTTTCATCAACCGAATTTGCCGTTTTAGCAGACTTTTCAACCGAATCGGAAACGACTTCGATCATCTGCAAATCATCGCGGTAAATTAATGTGCCTTTTAGTTTTACGCGCTGACCGTCCAATGCTTTGACATCAACGCCGTGTTTGCCTTCGGCGACAAGCGGAAATTTTTCAAACATCGGCAAATTATTAATTTTTTCAGGTTTTTCGACTAATAAAAAAGGAATCGGTTTCGCCTGAATCGTGCCTTCAAAATCTTTGACAGTGCCGAATTCAAAAACACTTTTTGCAAACGGTTTTTGCCCGACCAAAAAAATAACGGCAAGCGAAATTCCCGCAACAAACAGCAGAATCACAAAAGTTTTGATAACTTTCGCCAGAGTTTTCGGCATTTTCGGCAGATAACCGATGTAAAAGTCTTCACTCATAAATTCATTTTCAAAAAATAGCACGCGAATGAACGCCGATTAAGCAGACTTTCGCTGTATTAATTTAAAAGTCGGTTCAAAGACGGAAGGTGAACTTTAGTTCGCCTGTAAAATAGAAAAAACCTTTTTAATTTAGTTACGAGAACTATATTTTACAGACCGGCGAACTAAAGTTCGCGTTCCGTCTATTAAAAAATCCGCTTCATCCGTGAAAATCCGTGTGCGATTTTTTTTCACTCCAACTCCGCAGCCTCCACAAAAGTTCCCGCTTCGTTCGGTTTCGCTCCAACCAAAACTTTTCCATCCACGATTTTTACATTAAAGGTCGGGACTTTTTCTGTAAAAGGCGGTGGCGACGCGCCTGTTTCCGGCAAATATTGAAATCCGTGCCACGGACAAGTTATGCAGCCGTCAACTATTTCACCTTCGCCAAGCGGACCGTTTTGATGTTGACAGACATTTGAAACTGCCGAAATTTTGCCGTCATATTTGAAAATCGCTACTCTTTCGCCCGAAATTGTCGCAATACAAGCGCGTTTGTCGGGAATTTCTTCAACTGTGCAAACTTCGACAAAACCGCTTTCGTTCGGAATTTTTTCATTATCCGATTCGCGTTCTTTAAAACCTGCCACAAGATGCAAACCGATAACTAAAATCAAACCGATTCCCAATGTAGCCGCCAAAATCGGACTTGTTTCCGCTTGCAAAACGCCGAGTAAAACGTGCGCGACCAGCAAAGCGTAAGCAACATAAACGAGTGTGTGCAGAGTTTTCCAAACCGGCGCGGTCAGATTGTTTAACCAAAAATCGTGGCTTGTAACCGCCATTAAAAATAGAATGACAAGCCCAATCAAACCCAAAATCTGAAATGGAAAATCGGCGAGGCTGAAAAAGCGTGTGTTACTAACCAAAATGCTGACAAAAGGATTTAATGTGCCGAGGGCGTGGAATTGAAAAATTGAAATTCCGGCGTGAACCGCGCCGACGAAAAAAGTCGTCACGCCCAAATGCCGCCGATTATATAAAAGCGGTAAAAATTTTGGCGAGATTCGGCACAGCGGTCCGATAATTAAAATAATGTGCAAAAGCAAGATCGCGCACGTTCCGAACCCGCGAATCAAAAGAGTTTCAATCGTTGCAAACGGTTGTAAAA
Organism: Pyrinomonadales bacterium; assembly: GCA_038251885.1. Classification (GTDB taxonomy): domain Bacteria; phylum Acidobacteriota; class Blastocatellia; order Pyrinomonadales; family Pyrinomonadaceae; genus JAHCHG01. The sequence goes on from JBBSAX010000031.1 coordinate 4,527, forward strand.
TTGCTCCTAACCCGATAAATATTACAAGATAAATCGCCACGCTGCCAACTAAAATCGCATCGTAAATTTTCTTTTGCCGATTCCAACTGATTCCGACGTATTTTTCGCTCATCTTTTTTCTGCGGAAATTTCTCTCTTTGGGATGTTTTGATTAAACGGTTCTTTGTGGCGAAAAATGATGCTTGCGACAAAAAGAATCGGCAGTAAAATCGCCAAAATCAGCCAAACAATGCGATGCCTTTTGCGGATTTTTCTAATCATTTTGCCTCCAAAGACTTTTGCCTGTGCGCGGTTTGCTCGGTCGGTCTTTTTTTACCTTTTAGCAGTCGCCAAGTCAACAAAATCCAAAAGGCAACTGCGCCGAAAAATATAATCAGCCGAAAACCGAATCCCGAATCTTTAGCCGATTCATCGAGTTTATTAACTCCAGAAATCACAAACCAAAAGGCAAACAAAACGCCGATTGCCAGATAAATTTCGACTGCATAAACAATAATTTCGGCTAAAAGCATATTTAAAATTAAACCCTTTTTTCGCTAAATTTACAACAAACCCTCACATTAACGGAATACATCTTCTTTTGCCACATCGGTTGAAAAAGATGTAAAACTTTTCGTTTATAACAAGTTTCTTTATTGCAAAGTTTATATTCATTGTCGAGTTGATTTTATTCCTGATTCCGCACTGAATGTGTGCGCTCAAACAAATTAATTTAAAAATGCAAATACGCTTAAAAATCAGCGAAGCCTTTTCTGAAAACTCAGAACAATTTGTAAAACGATCAGAATCAAGATGCTTGCCAATAAAATAAACATTCCCGAACGTAAACTACTGAAAAGATTAGACACAAACCCGATAAACCATGTCGTAAAAGCCGCGCCGAGAGTTCCGCAGATAAAAAACGGTGTTGCCCGACGGCTTGCCGATGCGCCGAAGGTTTTGGTGAAGCGCGACATATTTGTCGGGAAAATCGAAGAAGTTCCGAATCCGGCGATTGATGCGCCGACGGCAAGCGTTAAAACGTTTTTTGCAAACAACAAAATCAACATTCCGAGCAAAATCGTTAAAAGATTGAAGAGAAGCATTTTATTGTCATTCAAAAAACGAAAGAAAATCGGCGCAACTCCGCGTCCGACGACAAAAAACACGAAAAACAAAAATATTGGCGGAAATAAATTCATCGCCGCATTGTCTTCAATTCTCTGCGTGTAAGTTTTCAACCAACCGCCCATTGCGCTTTCAAAACCGACGTGAATAAAATTAAACGCGGCAATCGCCCAGGCAATTGGATTCGTCCAAATCGGCGTGGAAAAATCTGTGTCTGTTTCTCCCTTTGAAACAGGTTTTTGCTCGATGTTTTTCGGCATCAAAACCAATGCAAACCCAATCGCTAAAAGCAAAATAGAAAGAATCGAGGTCGGAATTAAAATATTTGTTCCGCGACTGAAAAAATCAACGAACGGCTGGCTCAAAATCGCGCCGAAACCCCAAAAGAAATTCAAAAGGCTGAGTGCCGAAGTTGCCCGCAACGGATTCATTTCATAAATTAGCATATTAATCGAAGGCAGCGTCAAACCGATGCCGAAACCATTAATGAAAAATCCGAAAAGACAAAGTTCAAAACTTCCGAAGTTAAGTATCAAGATACCGATTCCCATAAAAAAGCAACCGATAAAACTGGCGAATAAGAATTTATTTTGTTTGCCGAGCCAATTTGTCAAAAATGTTCCGAGCAGAGAACCGGCAAATTGTGCGGGGAAAAAGTTTCCGGTTTGTTCGTCGTTGAGCGAAAATTTTTGAGATAAAATCGGCAAAATCTGTCCGATTAAAACGGTGGCAATGCCCGACGCGAAAAATCCTATGTGAAGCAGGATTTTTAGAATTTTTGTTTTTTGGTCTTCCCGGTCAGACATATTCTTTTAAAACTAAAAGTAAAAGTTTGTCGTTAAAAAGTAAAAGTAATAAATCGGAATCTTTTTTTCCGAATCAAATTTGCCCTTAAACATTGGGTTTACGATTTGACTTATTTTTTTCATTTGTTGAAAATGTCGAGTTTTTTCAAAGTCGGATATAATAATTTGATCCAAGTTATTTTTGGGAGGTGTTTTTTATGGACTTTTATTTTTTACTATTTTCGTTATTTTTCCCGCGAATTACTTTATTGGTTTATTTGATTCAGGATTGGTTTCCGAAAAATTCCGTGCCGCAGTTATTTGATATTTTGCTCGGTGTTTTTCTTCCGCGCATTTTAATTTTGATTTATATTTATCAAAATATGGGTTATCAAAATATCTGGTTTGTCGCACATTTGGCGGTTTTGATCCTGACTTATTTCGGCGGCGGCAGAGAAACAAGCCGACGTTTTAGAAGAAAATCCGATTAAAATTTGGAAACTTCGGAAAATAATACATTAAATTTTCTGGAATAGAAATTAGCTGTAAAGACATTAACTAAACTAGAAATGATGTGTTTGATTAGAAAATATCTAATCAAACCATATTAAAAATGCAGAAACAATCCATAAAATTTTTAGTCGGGCGATGCATCGAGGTTTTGAATCAAGGAATCGAGTTAATCGAAAGTTTAGAAGATTCACACTACGTTTTCAGCCGCGAAACGGACAGAGGAACGGTCGGAACACATTTTCGGCACGTTTTAGATTTCGTGTTCAGATTTTTAGCCGGCGTGGAAAGCGGAAAAATTGATTACAATCGGCGTGAAAGAAATACAGCCGCCGAAACGAAACGCGAAATTGCCATTGACCAGTTCGGGTTTGCCATTGAAAAATTGCAAAATTTGCCGAAAGAAATCGGCAGCGAATTTATTTTATCGCATCTCGAACCGGGAAATTTCGTTGATGAAGAAACCGCTTGGTGTTCGACGAGCATTTTGCGCGAACTCGAATTTGTGCAGAGTCATACCCTTCATCATTACGCGCTGATCGCTCTCAAACTTTCGATTCAAGGAATTTCGGTCAATAAAGAATTCGGCGTTGCGCCTTCGACTTTGGATTTTTGGAAAAGTGAACGGAATTTTAAGGTAAAGGGTAAAAGGTAAAACTTTTTTATTTTGTCTTTAAGCCGATTTAACTTTAAGTTAAATTTTAAAGGGCTATTTAGGAGAAAAATATAATGACAATCTTGAGTTGGATTTTGAGAATAATCGTCGCCATAATTTTGCTTCAGACTTTGTTTTTCAAGTTCACGGGCGCGGAAGAATCGAAATATATTTTCACCCAATTAATGGGCGATAACGAAGCAATCGGACGCATCGGTTCGGGCGTTGTCGAACTTTTTGCCGTTGTTTTATTGCTAATTCCAAGCACGGCTTGGCTTGGCGCATTGATCGCTTTGGGAACAATTACGGGCGCGATTTTTTCGCATCTGACCAAACTCGGCATCGTCGTTCAGGACGACGGCGGTTTGCTTTTTATCTTGGCAATTGTTGTGTTTATTCTGAGTCTTGCAATTCTTTTTATTCACCGACACCAAATTCCCGTGATTGGGAGTTTTTTCGGAAATTTAGCTAAACAATGACCGCAATTTTCAAAATAATAAATAAACGCCGATGGATTTTTCTTCTCGGCGTTTGTTTTTTGATTCTGCTTTTATTTCACGAACAAATCGCGCAAATTTCCAGTATTGATGTTCTTAAACAACTCAACGCGCCGAATTTATCAATCGTTTCGATATTTTTTATCATCATCGTTTCAACTTTCATTAGCGAAGATTTAACTTGCTTAACCGCCGGAACGCTTGTCAGTCAAGGAAAAATGAGTTTTCTTCTCGCAGTTTTCGCGTGCAGTTTCGGGATTTTTATCGGCGATATTTTATTGTTTTGGACGGGAAGAATTTTCGGCAGAAAGGCTTTGAAAATAAAGTTTATTGCCCGAATGTTTTCTGAAAACGCGATTTTGAAGAGTTCGCTTTTGCTCGAAAAGTATGGAATGCTTGCAGTTTTATTAAGCCGTTTCACGCCGGGTTTGCGGCTTCCCCTTTATTTGATGACTGGAATTTTGAAAACGAATTTTTGGAAGTTCACGATTTTTTTTCTCGTCGCAACGATTCTTTGGACACCGATCATTGTCGGGGTTCCAGCTTTCTTCGGCAAGGAAATTCTTAATTCACCGATCTTTCAAAATAATTTTTGGCTCGGATTTTTTGTCGTTGTCATCGGTTTTTATATTTTGCTCAAAATCGCTTTGAAACTCCTAACTTGGAAAGGCAGACGGCTTTTTCTCGGCAGAATCAAACGCATCTATAAATGGGAATTCTGGTCGCTTCGAATTTTTTATTTTCCGGTAGTAATTTATATTGCGTTTTTAATTCTAAAATATCGAAGTTTGACAATTTTCACCGCCGCAAATCCGGCGATTTTTGCCAGCGGTTTTGTCGGAGAATCCAAAACACAGATTTTACACGGCTTAATTTCCGAACGCGCAAAACCTTTTCTTTTGGAATTTACGACGATTAAAAATGATTTAATGACGGAAGAAAAGTTGGAAAAAGCAAAGAAATTTTTGACCGAAAAAAATCTTGATTTTCCAATTGTTGTAAAACCCGACAGCGGCGAACGCGGCGCGGATGTTCACATTTCAAAATCTTTTGAAGAATTGGAAAACCTTTTTGAAAATTCGATGCAAGATTTGATTTTGCAAGAATTTGCCGCAGGCGAAGAAACGAGCGTTTTTTATTATCGTTATCCGAACGATGAAAAAGGTAAGATTTTTTCGATCACCGAAAAGCGTTTTCCAAAAGTTACGGGCGATGGCGGATCAACGCTCGAAGACTTGATTTTGCAGGACGAACGTGCGATTTGTTTGGCGGAAAAATATTTCGAGCGCAACAAAGACAGACTTTTCGACGTTCCGAAAAAAGGCGAAATTGTACAAATTATTGACATCGGAACACATTCACGCGGTGCGATTTTTCTCGACGGTGGATGGATGAAAACAGAAATTCTCGAACAAACAATTGACGAAATTTGCCAAAAGTTTGATGGATTTTATTTCGGCAGATTCGATATTCGCACAAAATCTTTTGAGGATTTCAAACGCGCCGAAAACTTTAAGATCGTCGAATTAAACGGCGTAACTTCTGAATCAACAAATATTTATGATCCGAAACACTCACTTTTTCGGGCTTATAAAATTTTATTCAAACAATGGAAAATCGCTTTTGAAATCGGCGCAGAAAATTATAAACTCGGTATAAAACCGACTTCAAGTTGTGAAATGACAAAGCTTATATTCGATCACTTAAAAAATTAACCAAATGTGCTTAATAGTTTTCGCTTTTAAAAAACATCCGAAATTTCCACTAATTTTGCTCGCCAACCGCGACGAATTTTACGAACGTCCGACAAAATCAGCTCATTTTTGGGAAGATGCGCCGCAAGTTTTCGCGGGACGCGATCTGGTGTTTGGTGGAACGTGGCTCGGAATTACCAAAAACGGAAGATTTGCCGCGCTGACTAATTTTCGTCAGCCAAAAGGTAAAACTGGCACAATTTCGCGTGGAAATCTCGTTAGCGATTTTTTGAAAGGAAACGAAACAGTTTCAGAATATCTAAAAAAAGTAGAATTGAATTCAGAAAATTATTCAGGATTTAATTTGCTTGCAGGAATTTTCACGCAAAATTATTCAGAATTCGGCTATTATTCAAATCGTGGCGAAGGTCTAATTAAAAATCTTGATGCAGGAATTTACGGCTTAAGCAACAGTTTGTTGGATACACCCTGGCAAAAAGTCAAAAGTGCAAAATCGGGATTAAGTAAAATTATTTCAAGCGATTTCGACAAAGAAAGTTCATTTAAACTTCTGCAAGACAGAACTTTAGCGAAAGATGAAGATTTGCCCGACACCGGAATCGGACTTGAGCGCGAAAAAATTCTTTCGCCGATTTTCATTGAAACTCCCATTTACGGCACGCGCTGTTCAAGTGTTGTATTATTTAAAGATGGAAACAATTTAACATTGAATGAGCGCGTTTTTTATTAAGCAAATTTAACAAAAAAACATTTTATAATATTTTTCGCTTATCGCCTTAATATCAAAAAACAAAAAGAAATCAACGGTTTTAAATTCGCGGTCAATCGCCGGTTCGCTGCAAATTTTTGATCCCATTTTCAGATAAGAAACAAATAATTTCGGCAAAGTAAATTCTCCGATAAATGTCGCGGAAAGTTTTTCTTTTGTAGTGAAAAGGCATTTTTGAGTAGGCGAAACTTTGAAATTTTCGTCGAAAAAACCATCTGAATTTAATTTTGCAAACGCTGAAACCGCTTCATTAAAATCTTGTGTAAAGATTGAGCAACATCCGAATAAATAGCGTTTATTCACTTTAACGAGGTGATTTAGCAGACTTTTCCAAAGCAGAAAAAGCACTTGTTTATTGCGATGTTCGCGTGAAATGCAAAGACGGCTGATTTCGATTGCTTGCGGGAGAAAATTTTCGGGTAAGTCTGAAAGAACAAATTCGTGGGCAGAGAAAAAGTTTTCCGCAGTTTTTGCCATTTCAAGCGTGCAAATGCGATAAGTTCCGACGACTTTTTCCGTCGTTTTTTCCAACACGATCAAATACAAACAATTTGTCGGAAAAAGTTTTTCATCTTCCGCATCATCAAAAATCGGGGCGATAAAATCGTTTTGCAATTCCAGATTGAAAACTTCGTATTGCAAATTGAGCGCGTTTTTTATGTCCTTTCCGGTTCGCGCAAATCGTACGGTATATTTTCCGTAACTTATTTCATCAGCCGGAATTTGAATATTCGGATATTGATTTTCAAATAATTGCGACAAATTTCCTGTTTTTCGTCGAGCAACAACCGGCTCTTGATATTGAATATTCTGCATAAATTTATGGATTTCTAACTGAATATTTGCTCCATTTTATAGCTATAATCACAAAATTAAATAATATTATTCCATTTTAGAAATTTTCACTTTTTACAAAAGCATTTTTTTAATTTCTAAAACTAAATTATTTTGTTTGAATTAATGTTAAAAAATCAGTTAATTTTTCGTAAATTTTATGCAGATCTTGTAAATGAGAAACTTAAAGTTATAATTCGTGAATTAAAATCTATTTGCCGATATATCTGTGTTCGACCATTAAACACAAATCTTGAACAATCTTAATCCCCGCTTTCGCAAGAGTTTCGGCAACTTCGTCATTTTGAATTCCAGACTGCATCCAAACCGCTTTCGGCTTTTTCGCCAAAATATCTTCCGTGTGTTTAGAAACGTCATTTGAACGCCTGAAAATGTTTACAAGATCAATTTCGCCGGGAATATCGGTCAAATTTCGATAAACTTTTTCACCTAAAATCTCTGTGGCTTCCGGGTAATAAACCGGAACGGGAACGATCTCAAAACCTGCGTTCTTCATATAACTCGGCACATAATATGCCGGTTGAAAAGTTTCAATTTTTATTCCAATAACGGCGATGCGTTTTGTGTCTTTGAGTAAATTCTTGATTCCTTCGTTAGTTATAATTAAGTTTTCTTGCCACTTCATTTTTTAATTTTCTCTTTTTGATTTTCTTTTGTAAACCAGAACGCCCACATAATTAGAACGAATTGTATCGGAAGGCGCAGATAGATCAGCATCGGGTTTAGATCCGCGAAAAGTTCCGTATTCATCGCCATATAGATATTTGCCGGAAAAACCGCGACCAAAAGAGCGATCAATCCCCAAGCGGCTAAGCGTGTAAATTTTGGAATAAGAAGCAGAATTCCCAAAACTATTTCGATAATTCCGCTAAGTTGCACCAGAAAAATATGCCATGGCAAATATGGCGGCATTATTCGCAGGTAAAAATCGGGATTTATAAAATGATTTAACCCCGCGAAGATAAAAACTATTCCGAAAATCCATTTGAAAATTATTTTTGCCATACGCATATCGGTTTATTTTATGATAAATTATTCTTATACTTAAATAACTTTTTACGATAACATTTATGAATTTTGAATTAAACGAAGAACAAGAACAAATTAAATACAGCGTCCGCGAATTTGCCGAAAGCGAAATTTTGCCGCACGTTATGGAATGGGACGAAACACAGCATTTTCCGGCTGAACTTCGCCCGAAACTCGCCGAATTAGGACTTTTGGGAATAATTTTTCCCGAAGAATACGGCGGCGCGGGAATGGGTTATATCGAATATGCAACGATCATCGAAGAAATCGCCAGAGTTTGCGGCTCGGTCGGTTTATCGGTCGCGGCGCACAATTCGCTTTGCTCGAATCATATTTTTATGTTCGGAACTGAGGAACAAAAACAAAAATATCTCGTTCCCTTAGCACAGGGCGAATCTTTCGGCGCGTGGGGTTTGACCGAAGCCGATGCAGGAAGCGATGCATCGGGAACGCGCACAACGGCAATCAAAGAAAACGGTCATTATCTGGTCAACGGCTCGAAAAATTTCATCACGCACGCAATTGCGTGCCACACTTGTGTCGCGGTTGCCGTAACCGACAGATCGAAAGGAAACAAAGGAATTTCGGCGTTTATTTTCGATAAAACAATGGACGGTTTTCGTCCCGATCACAAAGAAAACAAACTCGGAATGCGCGCTTCGGAAACGGCTTCGGTCGTGTTTGAAGAATGCAAAGTTCCGGCGGAAAATCTTCTCGGAAACGAGGGCGAAGGATTTACGCAGGCGATGAAAATTCTCGATGGCGGACGAATTTCCATAGCCGCACTTTCGGTCGGAATCGCACAAGGCGCGTATGAAGCGGCGGTCAAATACGCCAAAGAACGCCAACAATTCGGCAAACCGATTGCGGAGTTTCAAGCAATTCAGTTCAAACTTGCAGATATGGCAACGCAGATCGAAGCCGCCAGACTTTTAACCCAACAAGCCGCATTTTTGAAGGACAATAATAAGCGCGTAACAAAACAATCCGCGATGGCAAAACTGTTTGCTTCGGAAGTCGCTGTCAGAGTTTCGGAGGAATCAGTCCAAATTCACGGCGGTTACGGTTATACAAAAGATTATCCGGCAGAAAAATACTGGCGCGATTCAAAACTCTGCACAATCGGCGAAGGAACGAGCGAAATTCAAAGATTGGTAATCGCTAAACAATTACTTAGATCATAACTATTGATATAATTTGTATTTATAAAAGAGACGAGTTTTTGTAACTCGTCTCTTTTATATTAAATCGGTGAAACATTTTTTGATTTTTATTTGTTTCACGTTGCATATACGAAACACCGCTGTTACTATTTACGTGCTTTTAAGAGGGTTATTCAACAGGAATTTGTCATTTCCCACAAATTTCTTTTCTAAAAAACAAAATTTATTAATTAAGGAGCTAAATTTATGGAAACAGCAACAGCAAAATCATATAACATCGCAACAGGTTTAATCGGAGAATTGACGCACGAAGCCGAAACGACGCGCAAAGTTTTAGAACGAATTCCGGCGGAAAAATTCGATTACAAACCGCACGAAAAATCAATGACGATGATTCGTCTGGCATGGCACGTTGCGGATATGGTTGATTGGGTGAACGAAACTTGCACGAAAGACGAACTCGACTTTGCAGGAATGGATTTCACACCGGTCGAGCCGCAAACGACTGCCGAATTGGTCGAATATCACGATAAAAAGGTTGCCGCCGCGCTTGAGGCTTTGAAAAACACTTCGGACGAAGATATGCACAAAGATTGGACATTGAAAAATGGTGACGTAACTTATTTTACAATGACGAAAATCGCCACGATTCGCACGATGTGTTTCAATCACATCTGGCATCATCGCGGACAACTTTCGGTTTATCTGCGCCTTAATGATATTCCCGTTCCCTCGATTTACGGACCATCAGCGGATGAAGGACAGATGTAATTTTTTTAATTTTCTATTATTTATAAAGCGATGCGTTCAAATCAGCGCGTCGCTTTTTTTATTTAAATTGCATTTCAAAACGCCAGATATTAAAATTGCCGAAATGTCTGAAACTTTACTAACAAAACATTTATTGTTTAAATTTATCTTAATTTTGCTATGTGTTTTACCTGCTTGCCGAAACGCTTCGCAACACAATGATTTATCGCCCGAAAAAGACAATCAAACGCTTTCGGAAATTGCGCGAATTAATCAGTTTTTGACAACAGGGCAACCGCTTCCGCCATCGGATTTTGAATCGCTCAAGATGATTTATGAAAAACATCCGCAAGATTCGCAAGTCCGAAATGTTTATCAAAGTGCGCTTGTAAAACGTGAAGATTGGGTTTCGCTGGAAAAATTTATTGACGAAATTCCGGTAGATGTGCGTTCGCGTTCAGATCAATTAAATCTGGCAAAAGTTTATCTGAAATTGGGACGTTATCAAAATTTAGTTGATTTGATAAAACCGCTTGCCGAATCAAACAAATACGATCTTGATTTTAATGGTTTAATGAGTTTCGGATATTTTTATTTGGGACAAAATGATGAGGCAGCAAAGCATCTCGATCTTGTTTGGGAAAAACTTTTACAAGAAAAAAGAGCTGATGAAATTACGACGCGCGGAATGATTTATTTTCGTCAGAACAATTTTCCGAAAGCGATTGAGGTTTTGGAAAAATCACTGGAAATAAATCCAAACAATGCAACGGCAACCAACACTTTGAGTAGAATTTATACGGCACAAAACAATCTCGAAAAAGCCGAACAATTTCGCAGAAAAACAACAGAAATCCATCAAAAAGGTGAGGAATTTGAAGCTAAAGCGATCCAAAATGTCGAGAAGATTTACAAATTGCAAACGGCTTGGAAGGAGAAAAAATATTCGGAAGTCATTGAATTGGCACAGAAAATTTTACCCGAATCCGAAGAGAAAAATAAACCTGTGCTTTATCAATATATCGCCGAATCATACAAGGCTTTGGGCAAATATGAAGAAGCCAAAGCCGCGCTTGTCGAGTTGGAAAAACTGAAAAAATGATGAAACGAAATTTTCTAATATTTCTTGGTTTAATGTCATTTGTTTTCGTCAACGCTTGCCGGAATCAATCTGAAACCGGAGCAAATAATCAAAATAATCAAGTTCAAACGAAAATCAAATTTGAAGATGCGACCTCAAAAAGCGGTATAAATTTCAAGCACGAACCGACGCGCACCGAAATCAAACTTTTACCGGAAATAATGGGAAGCGGTCTGGCAATCGCCGATTTCAACCGCGACGGCGCACCCGACATAATTTTTGTCAACAGCGGCGCGGTCGAATCAAAAGAACGTCCCGAAAACGCAAAAAATCAGATTTTTATCAACGACGGCAAAGGAAATTATACTAATCAAACCGAAAAATGGAATCTGACAAGCACAGGCTACGGTCAAGGTGTGGCGGTCGGCGATTACGACAACGACGGCTGGACTGACATTTTTTTTACAGACTACGGGGGCGATAATCGCTTATTAAAAAATACGGGCGAAAAATTTGAAGATGTAACCGAGAAATCCGGCATAAAACCTGACGGCGAATGGGCGACGAGCGCAGGATTTTTCGATTTTGATAACGACGGAGATTTGGATTTATATGTTGCAAAATATGTAATTTATTCAAAAGAAATTCAGCAAAAAGCCTTTCGGAACAAACTTTTAATCTATCCGACACCAGTTTCTTACAAACCTGTCGCTGACAAACTCTGGCAAAACGACGACAACGGAAAATTTACGGACATCAGCGAAAAAGTCGGTTTGAACAAAGCACCGAGCAAAGGTTTGGCATTGGGAATCGGTGATATTGATCTGGACGGCGACCAGGATATTTATGTAGCAAACGACACGGAGGCTAATCAACTTTGGATCAACGACGGTAGAGGAAATCTGAAAGACATTGCCCAACTTTCGGGTTGCGCTTACAGTGAACTGGGACATGAAGAAGGAAGTATGGGCGTGGATTTTTCGGATTTTGACGCAAATGGTTTGTTAGATATTACCTCGACAACCTATCAAGACGAAGTAACCGATATTTACAGCCAGAAAGAACCTCTGCTTTTTTATGAAATTTCCGATGCAGTCGGAATCGGCGCATCTTCGCGGCGGCGTTTGAAATTCGGAATCGATTTTTTTGATGCAGACAACGACGGCGATGAAGATTTGATAGTTGCCAACGGACACATCGAAGACAATATCGAGCAAAATTCCGACAGCGTTACATTTGCTCAAAATGACACGCTTTACGAAAATCTCGGCAACGGAAAATTTGCCGACATCAGCGAAATTGCCGGAAATGCTTTGCAGTTAAAAAGAGTCAGTCGCGGATTAGTTACGGCAGATTTAGACGGCGATGGCGATTTGGATTATATTACTTCAAACAACGGCGAATCGGCGCAAATTGCTTTTAATGAAACCGCCGACAAAGGAAATTTTGTCGGACTTTGGCTCGAAGGCGAAAAGACAAACCGTAGTGCAATCGGCACAAGAATAGTTGCCAAAATCGGTAACAAAACAATTCAACGCCAGATAATGGGCGCACAGAGTTACCTTTCGGTCAGCGATTTTCGTATTTTATTCGGTTTGGGAAAGGCGGAAAAAATTGACGAATTAACGATTTTTTGGGCAGGTAGTGAACCGCAAACACTTCAAAATATTCAAGCCGGAAAATTTTATTACATCCGCGAAGGCAAAGAACCCCTTGAATTTATTCCCGGCGAAAAGCAGATTTTATTTTGAAAATTATTTTAGGAGTTACGCAGTTGGAAGATAAACACTTAAAACATAAGAGAGTTTTTAATTCGGAATAGATGATAACTGATAGATGAAAGATGATAGATAAATTCAGTAAAATCTATCAGTTATTATCTTTCATCTATTCCGAAGTTTTTCTTTTTAACTGTGTAACTTATGTTATTTATTGAATTTATAAAAAATCCGTGTTTATCGGTGTTCATCTGTGGTTAAATTTTCTCAAATGAATTCAAAACTTTTAATTGTAACAATTTTCATACTCGCATTTTCGTCGTGTCAAAATTCTGCACTGCCCGAAAAATCTACGGAAAATTATAAATCAGTGGTTTCAGCGTTTTACGTCGGACTTGCCGCGCTACAAGTCGGCGACGATCAACGCGCGGGTTCAGAACTTATAAAAGCGAGTGAACTTGCATCTGCCGAACCCGCGATTTGGAACAATTTGGGCGTTTTGCAAATTAGGCAAAAAGATCTTGAAAATGCCGCAAAATCACTCGATACCGCAAAAAATCTTGCGCCGGAAAATGCAACAATTTATTCAAACTTCGCCGTTTTGGAAACTCAACGCGGAAATTTTGAAAAAGCGATTGATAATCTCAACAAAGCCATTGAACTGAATCCGAAGGATATAAAATCAATTTACACGTTGGCGCGGGAAAAAGAACGTGCAAATGATGACGCGGAAGCAAGAAAAGTTTACGAGAGAATTTTAAACGAAAAACAAGGAAATCTTGCAATTCAACTGGAGATCGCGCGTTTGTCCGCAAAACAAAATGATTTTGAAACCTTAAAAAAAATCATCGATGAGATTGCTCTAAAAGTTGAAAATTCGAGCGCAGAAATAAAAGAACAATTTGAAAATCTGCAAAAAGCGGTAAATGAAAATGACGCTCGAAATGCCTCGACACAAGTTACATATCTGCGAAATGTCTTGCTGAGAAATCCAGAATTCCGCGCCGCAATTGCAGAAGTTCAGTCTTCAGACACTTCGCTCGGCGAACTTATAGAAAAACCTTTAAAACTTCCAACTCCGGATTTTTCACCCGCCGAACCTGATTTGGCTTTAACATTTTCCGAAGAAACATTTAAAGATGCCAACGCAGGTTTTGTCAAAGCTGTATTTCTGAACGCCGATAAACCGACAATTGTTTGGGGTGATAATAACGAAGAAATTCATATTGGAAATTCTGTTTTTCCCTTTGGTTTACTTGGGTTTAATGTGCTTTCTGCTTTTGACTATGATTTTGATTTCAAAAATGATTTGGCAAACGCTGATGCGAACGGATTTAGACTTTTTAAACAAATTGCGGATGAAAAATTTGAAGAAGTTACTGAAAAAACAAACCTTCCTGATGAAATCTTATCAAAAACATATTTTGGGGTTTGGAGTTTTGATTTTGAAGCAGATGGCGATCTAGATTTAATTTTAGGCAGTGTTGAAGATGTTCCTATTGTTTTACAAAATAACGGCGACGGTAGTTTTTCCGCTCTAAAACCATTTGAAGGTGTTAAAAATGTCACCGATTTTGCCTTTGCCGATTTGGATGAAGACGGCGATAATGACGCGATTTTTTTTGAAGATACAAACGAAGATAATTCAAGCAATAATGTAAAGTTTCTATCAAATGAGCGCGGCGGAATTTTTAAGCAAAAAAACCTTCCAGAAACGAATAAAAGAATTTTAGCAATGGCAGTTTCGGAAATCAACGGTGATGGTAAACTCGATTTAATTCTTTATCAAATTGATGGAAATGTTTTGAGAGTCTCCGAAAAAAATAGTGATGAAACATGGGAAACAGCCGAACTTTTCAAGGTTGAACCGATTTATTTAAGAATGCTCATTGGTGATTTCGATAATAACGGGAGCAACGATATTATATTTTCCGATGTTACCAATGCCAAACTTTTTTTGAGCGGTAAAAACGGTAATTTCACAAAAACGAGCCAAGATATTCCCGGATCTCCGACCTCTGCCGTTGATATTGATAATGACGGAAAACTCGACTTAGTTGGACAAGATGGCGAAGCTAGACCTGCAATTTTCAAAAACCAAAGCACGAAAAATTATCACTGGCAAACTTTGCGACCGAAAGCGGCGAAAACGGAAGGCGATCAGCGTGTTAATACTTTTGGCATCGGCGGCGAAATAGATATTCGTTCGGGATTACTCGCGCAAAAACGAATAATTAATTCACCGCAGGTTCATTTCGGTTTGGGCGAAAATGCGAGCGCAGATGTTGTCCGCGTCGTTTGGGGAAACGGTTATGTGCAAGCGGAATTTGACTTGAAAGCCGATCAAACGATTGCCGCCGAACAGCGTTTGAAAGGTTCGTGTCTGCATCTTTTTGCGTGGAATGGTTCAAAGTTTGCGCTTATCAAAGACGCGCCGCCGTGGTCGCCCGCGCTCGGTTTGAAAATCAACGCACAAGATACTTACGGAATTTTGCAGACTGAAGAATGGTTTAAAATTCAGGGCGAATTTTTACAGCCGAAAGACGGTTTTTATGAACTTCGCATCACAGGCGAATACTGGGAAAGTTTTTATTTAGACAATTACAAACTTCTCGCCGTAGATCATCCTGAAAATACCGAAATTTTTACCGACGAAAGATTTGCGATTCCATTGCCGCCGCTCAAAGTTTTCACGACTGAAATGACTCAAAACTTTGCTTCGGCAAAAAATGATAAAGGCGAAGATGTTGCGGAGATTGTAAACAATTTGGACGAAAAATATCTCGACTCGTTTGAACGCGGAAAATTTCAAGGCGTGGCGAAAGATCATTTTGTCGAACTCGAATTGCCTGAAAGTGCGCCGAAAGGCAAGAAATTGCGGATAGTCGCGGACGGTTGGATTCATCCGACCGACGCTTCAATCAATGTTCAGATTGGACAAAGTTCTTTAGAAAAGCCGAAAAGTTTGAGTTTGGAAGTTTTCCAACAAAACGGCGAATGGAAAGTTGTGAATGAAAATCTCGGTTTTCCTGCCGGAAAAATGAAAACTGTTTTGATCGAACTGCCGGAAAACGCGCGAAAATTTCGTCTTCGAACTAATATGGAAATTTTCTGGGATAAATTGGCTTGGGCAATTGATTTGCCGGAAAATCAGAAGAAAGAAATTCCGCTCGAATTAGATTCGGCGGAACTTCGTTATCGAGGATTTTCCGTGATCGAAAAAGCTGATGATTCATCGCCGGAAAAACCTGTTTACGACAAAATTTTAACGACAAATCAGCGTTGGCGCGATCTGGAAGGTTTTTATACGAGATTCGGCGATGTGCTGGAATTACTGCAAAAAACCGATGATAGAATGGTTTTGATGAATGCGGGCGACGAACTCGTTTTGAAATTTCCGGTTTTGCCCGAAGTCGAAAAAGGCTGGAAACGCGATTTTGTGATTATCGGAAACGGTTGGATCAAAGACGGCGATCTGAATTCGGTTTTCTCGAAAACACTTCTGCCGCTTCCGACACACGCAACAAATGATTATTCCAAACCGCCGAATGGTTTGGAAAACGATCTGGTTTATCAGAATAATAAAGTAGATTGGCTGAAATTTCATACGCGCTATGTTTCGCCGGATGATTTTAGAAATGCTTTGCGGTAAAGCCGGGAACGCAGGCATCTTGTCTGCAATGAGCGCAAAGCGCGAAAAAGCCTTTGAATTTAATAAACTTAATTTGATCTTAAACGCATTTCCATCGCTTCAAGCGACGGTTGCAGGCAGGATGCCTGCGCTCCCGGCTTTTTTAAAAAATGAAAAAATTCGCTAAAATTTTCATAATCACTTTATTTGCCACGCTTCTGGCAACACCTTTGATTATTCAGCGTTGGAATCAGGCAGAAAATAAAACGGTTGATACGGAAACGGCTTTGAAACGCTACGGCTTTTATTTTGAAGAGGTTGCGAAAAACTCAGGCGTTAATTTTACACATCAAGCACCGACATTAGACAGCAAATTAGATAACATAATGCCGCAAATCGCTTCGATGGGCGCGGGAGTTTCAGTCGTTGATTTCGACAAAGACGGCTGGAACGATTTTTATCTGACGAACAGCGGCGAAGAGTCGTTTAACGCGCTTTATAAAAACAATCGAGATGGAACTTTTACGGATGTTGCCAAAGATTTAGGCATTGCGGACCTAAACCAAAAAGAAACAGGCGTTTCGATGGGCGCGGTCTGGGGCGACTTTGACAACGACGGTTTTGAAGATTTACTCGTTTACAAATGGGGAAAAACCGAACTTTTCAAAAATAATCAGGGGAAAAGTTTCACACAAGTTGATGCGGGATTTCCCGAATGGGCAAATATTAATTCGGGAATCTGGTTCGATTTTGACCGCGACGGTCGCATTGATATTTTTCTCGCCGGGTATTTTCCCGAAAAATTTAATCTCTGGAATCTGGAAAACACACGGATTATGCCCGAAAGTTTTGAATATGCGAAAAACGGTGGGCGAAAATATCTTTATCAAAATCTCGGCGACGGAAAATTTGAGGAAGTTTCCCAAAAGATGGGAATCGAGTCGAATCGTTGGGCGTTGGCAATCGGCGCGGCGGATTTGACCGGAAACGGTTTTCCCGATTTATTTATCGCCAACGATTACGGCATATCCGAATTATTTTTCAATGAAGACGGCAAGCGTTTTATAAATGTCGGCGAAAAAAGCGGGGTTGGTTTTTCACCAAAAAGCGGAATGAATGCGAGTTTCGGCGACGTTTTAAATGACGGAAAACCTGGTATTTACGTTTCCAATATTTCCGAAGAAGGAATCTTGATGCAAGGAAACAATTTCTGGATGCCTCGCCCGAATACGAGTGGAATGGATTTGAAATACGATAATCTCGCAAATAATTTTGGCATAGATTTGGGCGGCTGGAGCTGGGGAACGCAATTCGGCGATTTGAACAACGACGGAAATCTCGATCTTTTTTTAACGAACGGCTACGTTTCCGCCGATAAAAACACGAATTACTGGTATGATTTCGCGAAAGTTACGGTTGGAAATAATACGATTATCGGCGACGCAGCAAATTGGGCGGCAATGGACGGGCGAAGTCTTTCGGGTTTTCAGCAGAAAAAGGTTTGGATAAATGACGGCGCGGGAAGATTTAACGATGTCGCGCAAATCGTCGGAGTCAACGAAACCTTCGACGGTCGCGCCGTTGCGTTTGCCGATTTATGGAATCGAGGCGTTTTGGATGTGATTGTTGCAAATCAAAAAGCTCCGATTTTGATCTATAAAAACACGGTCGCGCCGGAAAATAAATGGGTTTCGTTCGATCTGGAAGGCTCGACAAGCAATAAAAGCGCGATCGGAACGCAAGTCCGCGTTTTCTGGAATGGAAAACAGCAATTGCAGGAAATTCACGGGGGAAGTGGTTATTCCGCTCAAAATCAAAGACGCATTCATTTCGGACTCGGAAAAATTGAAAAAATTGAAAAAATTGAAATTCGCTGGGCTTCGGGTAAAATACAAACTGTCGAGAATCCCGAATTGAATAAGATTCATAAAATTAAAGAGTAAACGGAAAATGGAAAATGAAGAAAATTATTCATTATTTATTATCAATTTTCCACTTCCATTTTAAAAACTATGAGTGCAAATGCAATCGAAATAACACCCGTGAAAGTTACAAGCGAACAAGTTCCGGTGAAAATGTTCGGAATTGATTCGCGTTTTGTCGCGCCGATTTTGATTACTTTGATCTTGCTCGGCGGACAACTTTCATTCGGAATTTTGGAAAGTTATCCGCAAACCTTAATGGCGATCGGCGTTTCGATTTTGTTTGAAATTATTTTATCAAAACTGACGAGCGGAAAGTTTCCGCATCTTGCAAGCGCATATATTTCGGGCATCAGCGTCGGGATTTTGATTCGTTCGCCCGATATTTACTGGACTTTTGCGCTTTGTGCGGCGATTTCGATAACTTCAAAATACGTTTTGCGCGTCAAAGACAGGCACATCTGGAATCCTTCAAATTTCGGTGTTAGTTTTATGCTTTTTGCCGCGCCTTTTTCCGTAGCGAGTCTTTCGATTCAATGGGGAAATAATCTTTACGCGATGATGGTGATTTGGCTACTCGGTTCGGTCATCATTTACCGTTTAAAGCGTTTTCACATAACCTTTATATACATCGCGGCATTTTTATTTTTCAGTTTTATGCGAAGTCTCTGGACAGGTCATTCGTATCTTGCTGAAATTGCTCCAATCACCGGCGCAATGTATCAACTTTTTATGTTCTTTATGATCACCGACCCGAAAACAACGGTTCGTTCTTCAAAGTCGGCACAAATTGTAGTTGTCATCTTGATTGCTTTTGTTGAAATGATCTTGAGAATCTTTGAAAATGTTCACGCGCCTTATTATGCACTTTTCATTGTCGGACCAATCGCAAATTTAGTTGATATTTGGTGGATTTCGCGGAAAGAAAATTTAGAAGCAGCGACGGCAACATAAAAAAAGACGAGATGGGAAACTCGTCTTAATTTAATTGATTGGAAAATGTTTTAATCTTGAATCTTATACTCGATTTTCTTAACATTTTTATTGTCATCAAGCACGACATCAAAATTAATAATATTCCATTCAACCTCCCCAATCCTTACTTCGCCTTTTCCTTTAAATTCTTCATTATCTGATGAGATTTGCTCTTGTTCAAAACCATCAATCGCAATCGTAATATTTGTTGTTTTATAATCCTGACTGATTTTTTTCATTAATTCCATCATCAGGATTTCTTCGTTATTTGTATCAGCAGAATATTTAGGAACGGTCGCAATTTTCACATCTTTAAACTTTTTTACTATATCTTTCTTTGAATTGCTCTTCTTCGTCTTCCCATTTCCCGAAAATGAATATGCTCCTGAAAAGGATAATAAACCGATAAAGGCTATCGCGAAAAATTTGTTGATCGAATTTTTAATTTTGTTTTTCATAATTTTTCTCCTCTTCAATAATCCACAATTGCAATGAGTGTGCCAATTACTATTTTAAAGATTGAGATATCGGCTAAACTCACACCTCACTTATAGTTAAAAGCATTTTGAAAAACATTTCCTTACAAATTAGCGAACTATAGGTAAAACCTTTGTGTATTAATTCCAGACATCTGGATTGTATTATTTTTTGTAAAAAACAACTTTGCGATCCATTATCAGGTTTATCCTTTGCAATTTCAGGGAAAAATGAGAAAATCACTTTTTGTGAAAATGACCGTTTTATCTGCTATAAAACGCTATTACTCATAAAACACCGGATTTATAAAAATAAGAATAAGCAAAAAATGACTGAAGTTGAGCTTTTAGAAAAACTTTTTCGCGGAGAACCGCGTGCCGTAGCCCGTGCGATTTCTAAAGTCGAAAACGGCGCGGACAATGCCGCGAATATAATGAAAGAAGTTTTTCCGAAAACGGGAAAGGCTTTAATTATCGGCATTACAGGTTCGCCCGGAGCGGGAAAATCTTCGCTGGTTGATAAAGTTGCGCTTTATTATCGAAACAAAGGTGAAAAAATCGGCATTGTTTGTGTTGATCCATCGAGTCCATTTTCCGGCGGCGCGATTCTTGGCGATAGAATCAGAATGCAAACGCTCGGACTTGATAAAAACGTCTTTATTCGTTCGATGGCAACGCGAGGAAATCTCGGCGGACTTTCACGAGCAACTGTTGATGCGGTGGCGATTTTAGACGCGGCGGGATTTGATAAAGTGATCGTCGAAACGGTCGGAGTCGGACAAGATGAGGTTGAAATCGTCAAAGCAGCAGATGTTTCGGTCGTCGTTTTAGTTCCCGGAATGGGCGACGATATTCAGGCGATAAAAGCCGGAATAATGGAAATCGGCGATGTTTTTGTCATCAACAAAGCCGACCGCGAAGGCGTTTTGCGAACCGAAAAAGAACTCGAAGCACTTTTGAGTTTGGCACATCGCCCGGATTTCTGGCATCCGCCGATTGTAAAAACAGTCGCCACCGAAAACAAAGGCATCGAAGATTTGTCAAAAGCCATCGAAAGCTATAACGAATTTCAAAAATCGGGCGAGAATTTGGAAAGAAGAATAGCAATTGCCAAATGGCGTTTATTGGAATTATTGCAGGAAAAACTTCTGGCAGATGTTTTGAAACGAAACGGAACAAGCGAAAAGCTAGATAAATTAGCTTTGGAAATTGCGGAAAAGAAAACAAATCCGTATTCGGCAATCGAGGAAATTTTGAGATGAAACAAAATGCAATTTTACCTGAAAATGACTATACGTTTTCAGATTATTTCAAAATGCGGATTTCAACTGAAGAAGTTTTAAATTATTTCGGATATTCTAAAGTAAATGAAAGATTTGAACTGCCAAAATTCTCGGATCAAATTCCGTCTATTAAAAATCTAGCCGAAAGAATCGAAGAAGTTTTGATTCACATTAGTTTAGAAAGCGAGATTACGCGCCGCGAATTTTTGATTGCTCCGATCATCTTTGAGGTTCGCCATCTGTCCAAAGCTAAATTAAACTCTGAATTTTGGATTGAATATGATCATCAATTAAGAGGTTCACTGGACTATTTTTTGAGAGATGAAAGACATTTGCTGGTTGTCGAAGCCAAAAACGCTGATTTGACGCGCGGTTTTACACAGTTAGCCGTTGAAATGGTCGCGCTTGATAAATCTGATGAAGATTCGAGAAAATCCATTTATGGAACTGTCACGACCGGAAGAGAATGGCATTTCGGAAAATTGGATCGTTCGACAAAAACGATTTCCCAAAGTATCGAATCATTTACAGTTCCCAATAATCTTGAAGAAATCGTGCGGATTTTGATTGGAATTTTAGAAAAGTAATATGTAATCGGCAAGATGAAAATATGAAAATTAATCATTTAGGCATTGCCACAAAAGATATAAATGAAGCGTTGAAGTTTTGGGAAGACGCGCTCGGACTTGAAAGCGTTCATACCGAAGTTGTCGAAGATCAAAAAGTGCGCGTGGCGATGTTGCCGATTGGCGAAAGTCGTATAGAATTGCTGGAACCGACTTCGGAAGATTCACCGATTTCGAAATTTTTAGAAAAACGCGGCGGCGGAATTCATCATATCGCCGTCGAAGTTGAAGATATTGAAGCGTCGCTTGAGAAACTAAAGTCGGAAGGGGCACGTTTAATAGATGAAAAACCGAGAATCGGCGCGGAAGGTTGTCTTGTGGCATTTGTCCATCCGTCATCGGCAAACGGTGTTTTATTAGAATTGACACAGATTATCGAAAAACATTAGCAGATTATAATTTTTTAAGAGGAAATTTGAATGAAGAACGAAGAAATTGAAGATATAAATGATTTGGAAGATGTGAATTCACCGGAAGAAATTACGGACAATTCAAGTGTAGAAATCGCGGATGAATATGCCGCTGAAAATCCGGCAACGGAAACACCGAAAGTCGAAACGACTTCGACTTTCGGTAATGATACACCGAAAATGAAGGCGGCGACGGCTTCGCAATCGGGCGGAATGAGTTCGATGGCAAAAGGTTTGATCGTCGTGGCGATAATTTTCGTCATCGGCGGCGGACTCGTTTTCTGGAAAGCGAATTACGGACACAGCGCGGGCGGCGATATGAACAAAATTACCGCTCAAGAGATGGAAATACTTTTGAAAGACGCAAATCCGATGATGCTTAAGCGTCTGGCGGAAGACCCGGAACTCAAAAAACAACAAGCTGAAAACTTAAAACAACTGCTTGCAGTTGCCAGCCAAGCCAGAAAAGAAGGTCTTGATCAAGACCCTGCGCTCAAAACCGAACTTGAAAATATGAATGCCGAGGTTTTAGCAGTAAATTACGACCAATTTATCAATAAAGATAAAGGTCCGATGCCGCCGTTCGGTTTTATCGGTGAAGACCGCATTAAAGAATTTTGGGCGGACGGCAGCCACGAAGCCGAATTTCAAAAGTTTCTCGATTCCAAACTTCAACTGATGAAGGAAGGAAATCCGGCAATGCAGGATCGCCAACCGAGCGAAGAAGAAATTCAGCAGGCAAAAGATTATTTTGCCAAAATTAAAATCTACCAAAAGGAAGCTCAGGAAAAATTAGCTTCCGGCGAATTGGGCGAAGATTTCAAAACAAAAGTCGCTTTGCAGACGAAACTCCAACAGGCACAACTTCTTGCCCGAACTTACGCGCAAAAAGTCTTGACCAAAAAGACGGAAGTTACAGATGCCGATGTGGATAAATACATCGCCGAGCATCCCGAACTTAGTCCGGCGGAAAAGAAAACAAAAGCCGAAGAAATCTTAAAACGTGCCAAAGGCGGCGAAGATTTTGCCAAATTAGCCGACGAATTCAGCCAAGACCCCGGCAATAAAACGCCAGACGGAAAATCAAACGGCGGACTTTACGCAGACGTTCCGAAAGGCAGAATGATGCCCGAATTTGAAGCCGCCGCACTCGCGCTCGAACCCGGACAGGTTTCAGATAATCTCGTCGAAACGCCGTATGGTTATCACATTATTAAACTCGAGAAAAAAGGTGAAGCCAAAGATCAAACCGGACAAGTCAGCCCGGTATATGATGTTCGCCATATTCTGATTTCGACCACTATCAAAGATGAGAAAAACCCGATGGGACGCGAAATGCCTGTCAAAGAATCGGTCAAGGCAAAACTCGAAGAAGAAAAACAAAAGTCGGTTTTGGACGAGATTTTGGCAAATAATCCGGTTGAAGTCGCCGTAGATTACAAAGTGCCGGAAGTTTCCGACGAAGATCTGCAAAAAATGCAGCAACAACAGCAAATGCCGCCGCAGATGCAACCGCAAGGTCAAGTTCCTCCCGATGCGCCGAAAGATGCGCCGAAAAAACTCGAACCCAAAGTTGCACCTAAAAAATAGTTTGTAAATGGTAAATGGTTGATTGTAAATTATTGATTTTGAAAAATTGACGATTTGCGATTAACCATTAACAATCAACGATGCAATTCGGCGACTATCGCATTGAAATAATTCCCGACACGGAATTCAGACTCGACGGCGGGGCAATGTTCGGCGTTGTCCCGCGCGTTTTATGGGAAAGGAAATGTCCGCCCGACAAACTCAATCGTATAAAACTTCAGATGAACTGCGTTTTCATCGAAACTCCCGCAGAAAAAATCTTAATCGAAACCGGAATCGGTGAAAAATGGACGGAAAAACAAACCGAAATCTACGGTATTTTCCGCGAAAAAACCTTTAAACAAACGCTTTTCGAAAAAACGGGTTTTGAGCCGAAAGATATTTCAATCGTCGTCAATACACATTTACACTTCGATCACGCCGGCGGAAATACGATAAACAGTCAGCAGTTAGCAGTCAGCAGTCAGCAGTTAAAAGCAAAACACAGACCAATAACCGAAGACCGAAAACCAACCGCTCAATTTCCAAATGCGAGATATTTTGTTTCAGCATCCGAATTTAAAGCGGCAGAAAATCCGCATGAACGTGACCGCGCGAGTTATTTACCGGAAAATTGGCGACCTTTGCGAGAAAGCGGACAATTAGAATTAAAACCTGATAATTACGAAGTCGTCGAAGGTTTGACGATGCAAACCATTCGCGGACATTCCGAAACGATGCAGACTTGGAAATTAAATCGCGGCGGCGAAACGCTTTACGGTTTTGCCGATCTAATCCCGACGACCGCGCATCTTCCATATCCGTGGATAATGGGTTACGATCTTTTTCCGACCGAAACTCTGGAATTTAAGAAGAAAATCTTACCGCAAGCCGTGAAAGAAAATTGGCTGTGTCTTTTCTACCACGATTTTGAAACGCCCGTTTGTCGTTTGACGGAAAAAGACCGAAAAATTAAAATTCAGGAACATTAAGAAAATTAAACAAGGAAATACA
Source organism: Pyrinomonadales bacterium (assembly GCA_038251885.1). Taxonomy (GTDB): domain Bacteria; phylum Acidobacteriota; class Blastocatellia; order Pyrinomonadales; family Pyrinomonadaceae; genus JAHCHG01. The sequence continues at coordinate 29,067 of JBBSAX010000031.1, forward strand.
AAAAATGAAAAGACTAACAATTATTTTTATGCTTTTGATTCTCGGTTTAACCGCACAAATCGTATCAGCACAAATTCAAAACAATCAGCAATTAATTCAGAATTATTACGATAAGGGAATTTCTGCCATGAAAATTGGGGATTTTACAAATTCAATCCAACAGTTTTCAGAAGCAATAAAACTCAATCCTGATTTACCCGTGTTGTATTTCTATCGAGGCACAAGTTATTCACAATTAGGTAAATTTGAATTGTCCATTGACGATTATGATAAAGCTATCGAACTAAATCCTAATTTTCCCGAAGCCCTTGATAATCGAGGATTATCTTATGCCTCACTTGGTTATTTCAACGTGGCTATAAGAGATCATACGAAAGCTATTGAAATTAAACCTGAATTAGCTAACGCATATAACAACCGAGGTAATGCTTTAAGAGGAATTAGGGATTTTGATTCCGCAATCAAGGACTTTGATAGAGCAATAAATTTGAATCCAAATTTATTACCCGTATATTTAAATAGAGGAACGGCACATCAGGAAAACGGAGATTATACAACTGCATTAAAAGACCTTAATAAAGCAGTTTTATTATTACCAAACGATTACAGAGTGTATGCAAATCGAGGAAATACATATATTTTATTAAAAGAATTCAATTTAGCAATACAAGACTTAAATAAAGCATTTGAACTTAATAAAAATTCACTTGTTCTTTACAATCGAGGGAAAGCATTTTCTTATACAGGCGAGTTCGGCAAAGCTATCAATGATTATAGCGAAGCCATAAAATTAAATCCTCAGTATGCGGACGCTTATAATAATCGAGGTTTATTATATAGAGATGCTAGAAAACTTGATTTGGCTTTGCACGACTTTGATAAAGCAATTTCAATAAATGATAAAGATGGAGTTTATTATTTTAATAGAGCAATTACTTTTATGGCAAAAAATGAAATGAACTCCTCAATCAAAGATTTTAGTAGAGCAATTGAAATTTATCCGCGTTGGACTGCGGCTTATCGAAATCGTTCAAATGCTTATAAAAAGTTAGGAAACACTCAACTTTCGAACGCAGATTTAGTTAAAGCAGAAGAATTGAAAAGTGAAAATTTCAGTCCTGTAAATGCGAGTGAAATAGTAATAAGTTCAAATAAAAATTAAGTTATTTTCGGATTTAGAGTCTAATTACATTATGGAACAAGTAAAAATTGGAATTATCGGCGGCTCTGGATTGTATCAGATGCCGGAATTGACGGATATAAAAGAAGTCGAAGTTGACACGCCGTTTGGCAAGCCTTCGGATGCTTTTATTATCGGGACTTTGGAAGGCGAGCGCGTGGCGTTTTTGCCGAGACACGGGCGCGGACATAAATTAACGCCTTCGGAATTACCTTTTCGGGCGAATATCTACGCGATGAAACTTTTGGGAATTGACTATATTTTGTCGGTTTCAGCAGTCGGAAGTCTTCGGGAAGATTACGCGCCGACGGATTTTTGTATTCCCGATCAGTTTTTTGACCGAACTCGCGGACGCACGGAAGAATCTACGTTTTTCGGCGAAGGAATCGTCGGACACATTACTTTTTCGCATCCGGTTTGTGAAGAATTAGGCGACATTTTGGAAGAATCTTGCAAAACCGTCGAAGATTTGAAAATTCATCGCGGCGGAACTTATATTTGTATGGAAGGTCCGGCGTTTTCGACGAAAGCCGAATCGAATGTTTACCGAAGTTGGGGAATGGACATTATCGGAATGACGAATTTGCAGGAAGCAAAACTCGCGCGTGAAGCCGAAATAGCTTATGCGACGCTCGCATTAGTTACCGATTACGATTGCTGGCACGAAGATCACGACGCGGTTTCGATTGATATGGTCGTCGAATATTTGGCGAAAAATGTCCGCAACGCGCAACTTGTTTTGAAAGAAGCTGTAAAAAGAGTTGCGAACAAACAAACGCCGAACCCGTTTGAAGGTGCGACGAAAAGCGCAATATTTACTGCGCCTGATCATTGGAATCCCAAAACAGCGAAAAAATTGGACGCAATTATTGGGAAATATAATACGAACAAATAAAGAAAAGTAAAATTACCACCGCCATAGGCGGTGGCTTTATTTTGATTGCCCTAGAAGGTGCGCCATTACTGGCTAGCCTTCGTCCTCACCGAATAAATTGCCTTGCAACTTCTCGATCTCCTGTTCCTTTTTTTCTTGCCATT
>JBBSAX010000032.1:0-30619 GCA_038251885.1 Pyrinomonadales bacterium
CGATAAACTTGATTGCGTGCCGTGTTCCTTGTATCTTTCCAGTTATCGCTTGTTCGCAAGCGAGATGAGCTTGTTGTTTTTTTTTGTTCACATAAAAATCATACCAACAAGCTCATTCTTTTTTTACTGTCCTGTGCTTAGTTTTATTTTACAAATTTTCCCGCCAATAAAAATTTCCTGAAAATCACGTATTTATGTTATATTTGTGAAAAATTAGGAAGTTCAAATTATGAAAAATCACATCTGCAAAATATTTCTGATTTTTGTTGCTTCGCTTATTTTTCTAAACGCTCAACAAATTCAGGCTCAAGAAAGATCAAATCCCATAATTGTTGATGATGTTATTACAAAACTGACTTTTACTTCGCGCATCAGTCAATCTACCGAACAAATCAACGAAAATTTGATAAAAGAAATTCGTAGATATAAAGTGGATTTTATTTTAACAACCGATGACGAAATAAAAATTAGAGAAGCGGGCGGTAATGATTTATTGATCGAAACAATTCGTCAAAATCCGTCCAAGAAGTTTGAGAACTATCAACCGATGGGACAAACAAATTACATTTCTCTTGATGAAATAGAATCAAAATTGGCAAATATTTCAAAAGCCAATAAATCTCTGCAAAAGATAGATAAAGAATTGATAGAAGAAATTCATAATCGCAAAGTAAGTTTCATACTATCTTCAGAAGATTATGAAAAACTTTCTCAACTCGGTGCCACCGAATTATTAACTCAGGCAATTAATGATAATACTTCTGAAAAAATCGCGTATTTACTTAAAGAATCAAAGTCTATTTACCAGACATATATTGATAATTATAAAGGAAATATTGAGCAAAGAAAGATTGCCATAGAAGCAGGCAAAGAGTTCATAGAATTATTTAGTGATGTTGCAGCATTCAAACCACAGATTGATTATCTTAAAAAAGCAATTCCAAAACTGGAAGACTGGATAAAACAATCTGAAAATCCATATTAAAAATTCATTGAAATTTTAATAATTTCCCGCGACAATATTTGATTTGATTCCGCTGGCTTCCTGCGCGATTTTTACGCCGACGCTTGCGCCGATTCTGGTTGCTCCGGCTTCAAACATTGCGCGTGCGTCTTCAATTCCTTTCACGCCGCCGGAAGCCTTTACGCCGAGTGCTTTGCCGACCGTTCGGCGCATCAGATTTACATCTTCGACCGTTGCGCCGCCTTTGGAAAATCCGGTCGAAGTTTTGACAAAATCCGCGCCTGCATTTTTAGATGCAAGACACGCGCGAACTTTTTCTTCGTCGGTTAAAAGCGCGGTTTCGATGATTACTTTCAGCAAAATTCCGTTTTCGTGCGCGGCTTCGGCAACGGCTCGAATGTCGTCTTCGACGGCGCAATCGTCGCCCGATTTCAACGCGCCGATATTGATGACCATATCAACTTCTCTCGCGCCGTTAAAGATCGAACGTCGCGCTTCATAAGCCTTGACATCCGGCAAAGTCGCGCCCAAAGGAAAACCGATCACCGTGCAAACCGGAACATTTGAACCTTTCAAAAATTCGGCGGCTTTTTTCACCCAAGTTGGATTGACGCAAACCGACGCGAAACCGAACTGAATCGCCTCATTGCAGAGTTTTTTGATGTCGGATTCGCTCGCTTCAGGTTTTAAAAGTGTGTGATCAATCAATGAAGCCCAATCGTGCGCCGTCGCCGTTTCGCCCAAAACAATTCCGATCCGCGACGCGCCCGCGTCAACAATTCGCTCGACATCAGCGCGGCAAAACGATGCATTAGAATAATCACTATCTGCATCGAGTTTGGACAAAACCAGATCCGTTATCTGTTCGACAAGTTGTTCGTAATTTCCGTTTGCTAAATTCATTTTTTTATTTGAAATCTGAAATCTAAACGAGTTTCCAATCCTTTAAAACATCCATCAAATTCGGCAAATTTTCCTGCCAAAGCCAATCCGTATTTATCCAAAGTCCTTCAATTACGCGGCTTTCAAATTTTCCAGCGGCGGAAATCGGAAGCATTTTATATTTATTATTTTTGTCAAAACCGTAAAAGTTTGCGGTGCGCGTATTAGGATCAATCATCCAGTATTCTTTCACGCCCGCCATTTCATATTCTTGAAATTTATCTTGCGTATCTCTTCCGAGACTTTCCGGTGAAACGATTTCAATAATCAAATCGGTTGTTCCGTCAACATATTGTTTTTGCAAGCGATGAAGATTTTCATTTGAAACGAACATAATATCAGGCTGTCTGCCCGAAGGTCGAAAATCGAATTTGATCTGAAACGGCGCGGAAATAACTTTGCCGTATTTTTTCGCCTCGACGAAAAATCTTAAAATTGCCGTCAAAAAATCAGACAAATCTTGATGCCTTAAACTCGGATTACTCATTTTTATTATCTCCCCATCAAGCCATTCAAACCAACCTTCTTCGCCGTTCCATTCAAGAAATCTTCGGTATGAAAGATAATCTTTCGGAACATTTGGCGGAACTTGCGGTGCGGCGTTTCGAGTAATTTCAGTAGTTACATTTTCCATAATCTTCACCTCACGTTTATCCGATATTTTATCACTTTTTGTATTGCTTTTCGATATTATCAATTTTCCAGACGCGCTTTTTGTGTCGGTCTTCCGTTAAATCGCTTGAAAGCCACGCTTCGACGATTTCTTTAATTTCCGCAAAAGAATTCTGCCCGCTTCCGAGAGTTAAAACATTTGCGCCGTTATGTTCGCGCGAATTTTGGGCGAGTGCGACCGAATAACAGGCGGCGGCGCGGACATTGGGGACTTTGTTTGCCGTCATTGCCGAACCGATTCCCGCGCCGTCAATTATAATGCCGACATCGGTTTGTTTTTCGGAAACTGCTTTGGCAACGGCGTGCGCGAAGTCTGGATAATCAACTGCATCTTTTGAATTCGTGCCAAAATCACGGACTTGGAAACCTGATTCGATCAAAAAATCTTTAAGTTTTTCCTTTGTTTCAAAACCGCCGTGATCGCAGCCGACAGCGACGGATTTTACTTTTGCCGAACCGCGCCGAGAAGACTTTTTAATGAGAACGATTTGTTTTTCATTAATAATATCTTGCGCGAGTGGCGTAAATTTGGCATTTTCAGCAATTCTTAATTTTGCGCCGAATTCTAAACCGCGCAGATCGTCTTCCGTTAAAAGACCTTTTGCCGATTCGTCGCGGTCGAATTCTTTATCAATTTTGCCTTGCAGAGAATTGACGACGACGCGCTTCGGAAAAATTTCCTTCGGAGTTTCTTCTTCCATTGGAACACTTTCCAAAACTTGTTTGACCAAAGCGCGGACGCGCTCGCGGGTTTCTTTATTTTCCGACATAATTTTTTCGCAAATGAGCGAAAAGAAAAAAAACTTAACACTCAACACTTGTCACTTATTACTGTTTGAAATAGTATTTCCAAAAGCCTTTTCAATCAAATTCCGAGGAGAAAAAAGATGTCAACACAAACTGCCGAAGGTTTTACCGAATTTACTAATTCCAATCTTGAAATAATGTATTCCGCTGAAGAAATACAGGCGCGAGTTGCCGAACTCGGCACGCAAATTACGCGCGATTATGCCGGAAGAGATTTGGTTATGGTCGGAGTTTTGAAAGGTTCGTGCATCTTTTTAGCAGATTTGATACGCGAAATTGATCTGCCGTTAAAGATAGATTTTATGGCAGTTTCGAGTTATAAAGACGGAACGGTTTCGACGGGCGACGTGGAAATTTTAAAGGATTTGACCAATCCGATTCGCGATAAAGACGTAATTATTTGCGAAGACATTGTTGACACCGGACTGACGCTTTTTCGTTTGATGGAAATTCTAAGCTCGCGCGGCGCAAGTTCCTTAAAGATCGCTACGCTTCTTGATAAACCCGAACCGCGTATCAAAAAAGAACTCAAAATTGATTACTGCGGATTTCAAATCCCGAACAAATTCGTTGTCGGCTACGGTTTGGATGCCGCCGGACGTTACCGAAATCTGCCATTTATCGGAGTCGTTAAAAATCCTGAATTAGCTTAAAAAAGAACAAAGATTTAAAATATTGAGGCAAATTTTTAAGAATTAGTTTAGAGAAATCTTGAAAATCCGCCTCAATATTTGTAAATTCTATGCAAAACGTATATGCAAATGATTGTCGTGTTCTTTTGCTTTTTTCGTCAAACCTTTTGCCATTAATTTCGGATCATTAAAAAATATTGTTACACCCGAAAATTTATCTCGCACGAGTTTCACGAATTCTTCCGTTCGATTTGCGTCGTAAGCCGCTTGAGCGATTGTAACTGCCGCCATTTGATTGTCTTTTCTGATCGGTCTGACATCTACGTCGCATCCGCTTTGATGCGATGCGTGTGGCGGAAATTTGCCGCCCCAGCGTCGGCTCATATCACCGAATTGCAGACGAACTTCCGGGTGAATCAAAAACCACGCTTTTGATAAAGCAATTATAGAGTTTATCGTTAATTGTTTGCCGAATTGATCTGCGCCGTTTTCTTCGCGCGAATAAGTCGTAAAACCTTCACCGCTCATCGGCAAAACAAAATCAATCGTTTTATCCTTGCCGTTCGGTTTAACTGAAACGGTCGGCGCGGGCGATTTGAACAGTGCGCGAAAGGTTTCATCGGTCAAAACTCCGTTCGGTTCGAGTTCATTTTTAATTTGAAACTGAATCAAAGCAGTTTGTGTTTTCGGTCCGAAAATTCCGATTCCGGTGTTCATTTGTTCCTGAGTCAAAAATCCGGTTTTGATCAATCTTTCCTGAACAGGTTGGACAATACCGCCGGTGCTTCCTTTTTTTACACGTTCGTTTATTTGCCGAATCGCGGCTTGCGACGGCAAATCGTAAACTCCGGTTTCCTTTAACGAAATATCTTTTTGAAAGTCTTTGAGAAAGCCTTCGGTTTTCGGTCCGAAGATTCCGACACCTGTTTGCTTTTGAGCAAGCGTCATATAACCAAGATCAATCAATTCGTCCTGCAAACTTTCGACTGCCGCGCCTTCATCACCTTTTTTGAGTTCGACAGCTTTGTTGACGTTTGCCGTACCGAGCCTTTCCGCAACCTTTTTCGCCGCTTCGCCGACCGTGATTTCACCGTCGCCGTTTAAATCCAGACCGCTGTTTTGCGTGTAATTTTTCGTGCCTTTTTTGAATAAGACAAAATCTTTACCTTTGCCGACACCTTTCGGATACAAAACTGCCATATATGCGTCTTCGATTGTTTTTAATTTTCCTTTGAATGGCAAAAAATGTTTTTCAACAAAATCGAGTTGATCTTCCGCCGACATTTTTGCAAGTTTGGCAATCGTCGTTCCCAAACCTTCGGCAGTTTTTGCCATAAATTGAATTAATCCGGTCGCGCCGCTTAACTTGTTCTTAACCCTCGGGCTAAAGGTTGCGCCGCTTTCAAAGCTCATAATTGCCATCAGAAAATTCGGATCCATTCCGAGATTATCGGCAATTTTGACAACTTTATTTTTAAATTCATCGGTTGTGTTCTCTATTCCGGGAACATTAATTAGGTTTGGCATTTTGGAAATTTCCTCCGTAAATTAAATTTTTGTTAAACAACTCCAAAGATATATGAGAGTTGACAAAGAAATCTTACATTTTTGCCAAATAAATTTGATAAATTTCAAATTTATTTACCTTTCAAATTGACCTTTGCGTCGTAATTCACGTATAATCGTAATTTTTCGACTGGCAAGCAATTTCTTGTCGGGAAGCGAAGGAGATAATAAAACAATGAGTTACGCAATTATAAAAACAGGCGGCAAGCAATTTGCGGTTGAAGAAGGGCAAAAACTGCGCGTTCCGACACTTGAAGGCAAAGAAGGCGACAAAATTAAAGTTGACGCATTAGTTTCCGGCGAAGGAAAAGATGCGAAATTTGGCGGCGAAACTGTCGAAGCAACTGTTCTCGGACACGGACGCGGCGATAAAATTATCGTTTTCAAGAAAAAACGCCGCAAACAATACAAACGTAAACAAGGTCACAGACAAGATTACACGGAAATCAAGATTGAAAAGATTTAATTGGAGGAATACCGATTTTAGATTTTAGATTTTAGATTTTAGATCGTTTTACGATCCGAAATCCGAAATTTGAGAGCTGAAATCCAAAATTGAATTATGGCTCATAAGAAAGGTGTAGGTTCATCGAGAAACGGGCGCGATTCAAACGCGCAAAGATTGGGTTTAAAGAAATTCGGCGGCGAACACGTCCTCGGCGGAAACATTTTGGCGCGTCAGCGCGGCACGAAATGGAAACCCGGCAAAAACGTCGGACGCGGCAAAGACGATACGCTTTTTGCTTTGATCGAAGGTTTCGTTAAATTTGAAAACAAAGGTCAGAAAGGCAAATTCATCAGTGTTTACGCGGAAGGTGCGGCGGAACTCGCGCCGAAAGAAACAGCGGTAGTGGCGTAGTTTTTCAAATAATACCAAATTAAAAATATCGGCTCGACTTTCCATAAGCTCGTGCCGATATTTTTGTCTTTGCAACTCTGCTAAATTCCCGTTCCTTCCAGCGTTTCGCCTGTTAACGATGAGATTCTGCCGATAACCGACGGCAATCGCTGACGGTCAACGGCATTCGTAATCGGTTGACTGAACAAAATCTGTTGCGCTCCGGCGGCTGAAATTCCTGCTTGCTGCAATGATGCCGAGATAAGATGAATGGAATTCGTTCCGTTATTTCCGCCACGAATAATTTCCGAAATTTTATAACGGTCGGCAAGTCCGATGATGGTCTGTCCGGCAACTAACTGCCGGACAGACCATCATCGGACTTGCCGCGCTCGACTAATTTTGTCGCTAACTGTTGTGCTGATAAATTATTTATCGGCATAAATTTTCTTCTTAATGTAAGAATGTAAGAGAACGTAAGAATTGAATTGTTCAGGATTTTGCGGAAATATTTGTAAAAACAAAATTTTGGTAGCATTTCCTGCCGATGTTGCCCTCACCTTCAACTTCCTTTAACGTCAATTGTTCGCAGGAACAGTTTGGAAAAAGTTTTTTTCCATCGCTTTTTCATCACCCGAATCACCGCAACTTTCTACAACTTCCCAACTCTTCAGCGAATAAATCTTTTTGAGATTTTGATAAACAACCGCCTGAACCTGTTGTGATTCGTCCTCGATGCTGACGGTCATACAAATCCGGTAATTAATTCCGGCGACAACCTGAATTTCCGCTTTATCAACCGAATCAAGCGTTAAGCCTTCTTGTTCGGTATTGGTTTCCACCCGTTTTTCGATGGCAAAATTCGCCGCCGCGACGACTCTTTCATCATCCGTCGCCGCCACTTTATAACCGCCCGTTTTAATCTGTGCCGAAGTTGTCAAAGCCAACACTAACACAAATATCAAAAGCATCATTTTGTTTAATAAATATTTTTTCATTTTGACCTCATTTTAATTTTTAATTATGGGAAAAGTTAAATTTTTGCCAAAAATTTATTTGATTTCAACTTTGATTGAATAAATAAAAGAGTGAATAAATGTTTTTTTACATTCATTCCACCCAAATCTTCCTCACTTTTAATTTTCATTGAATCTTTTTACACGAATTTGAGAGGTTTTACTAATCTATATTCTCTCGATTTCGCCAAAATTTGAATTAAAATGAGTTTTTTATGAAAAATTTTTGCAAAATTAGTGGAAAATCAAAGTTTTTTTTCAATTTAAATTTTTATTTCATACCCGATTTTAAAGGTTTTACACAAGTCAGTTTGAATTTCGTCAAAATCACCTGAAATCCTAAATTTTGACTTGAAAACGCTTGTAAAGTTTTCCACAGTTTTTTCCACAGGACAGTGCAAAAGTTTTCCACAGATTATTAAAAATCATCCCGTAAAATATGGGCAAAACTTAAAGTATTTTCTACTTGACTTCGGAAAAAACGGGTGTAGAATCCATTCATAAGTCAAAACATTACGGTGTTTTGACCGATCCAAGGAAAGGCGAATAGAGCGGTGACGCTTTGTTTGAGAACAAAGACAGACGGAACGGATTTGTTATTACGCCTTGAATCGAAGCCGAAAGGCTTGCTAAAGAAAAGTTGAAAAACTTTTCGGAGTTGTTCGGATAAAAACGAATAACGCTTTTTGGAAAGGTACAGCCAGAAAGAGCTATGTCGCTTATTGCTTCGGTAATAAGCCTCGTTGCCGGGAACGTAACCGGCGGTGGAGGAAAAGCCACCACAACAAAAACCTACCGGCACTGTATTTCGAGAGAATACGACAAGAAATGTGCAAACATTAATTGGTGCTGACCGGAAAAACGCTCGCCGCGAGCATTTTCGGGATACAAAATCGGTGATAAGTAGGGTGTACATTTGAACATCACCAAACCTTATTCTAAAAATACTTCGGTATCAAAAGAAAAAGGCAAAGCCAAATGTTAATTTGAGAAATCAAAATAACATTTGGCTTTTTTATGTTTTTTACTCGTGTGCGATAAAATTTATATCGGTTAATTCTTCGTTCACAACTAAAACCTGCGAAGATTGTTTGAAAGTAAAACGCTTTGAATAAACCGAAATAACGTAAGTTTCGCCAACCGCAATTTCATCGAAACGAAAATAGCCGAATGAACTCGTGCGTGTCGTCAAAATGTTGCCGTTTGTATCGGTTAGCGTTACGATGACGTTTCGGATGCCGTTGCCGTTTGTCGTCGAAACTTTCCCGGAAACGGAAACATTTGCGGCGGTCGGAGCAAGTTCGTTTTGATAGCGGGCGACGGCGAAATCGTAAGCCGTTCCGTTCCAAGTTTTTCCTGCCGCGAGAATCTTTCCGTCGTTACTAAACGCGAGAGCGTTTATTTGTGCGTCGTTGTTTGGAAACGGTGTGATCACTCGTCCAAGCGTTCCAAAACCGAGTTGTTCCGAGCCGTTTGGATTGAGTTTTGCGATGGCGAAATTATTGCCGATTCCCGCATCTGTCATTCCGCCGACAATAATTGCGCCGCCCGGTTCGACAACAATTGATGTGGCGTGATCTGAAGTTCCGAATCCGAAATTAGTTAGCGAAATGCCATTTGAGCCAAAATTCGCCGCGAGGTTTGTGTCAAAAGTTCCGTTTGAATTGTAACGAATGACTGCGAAGTCTTCGCCACCGACGCCGTTCAAACCCGTGGACGAGACAACGATTTTCCCGTCGCTTTGAAGAATCATTTCGGTCGGATGATCGTTGAGCGTCGCTCCCAAATCGGTTGTTACTCGTCCGCTGATTCCGAATGTTGTGTCAAGACTTGTTAGATTGGATTGGCGGCGTTCGAGATTGATATTGTCGCTCGTGCCATCGTTTGCGTAACCGGAAAGAATGATTTTCCCGTCAGTTTGAACCGCACATTCAGTAACTTCATTTGCGGCTGCCGTGCCAAAATTGACAGTTGCCGAGGTGTCAAAAACTCCGGTTGCAGAAAAGCGAACGATTTTTCCAAATCTTGTCGCTGCTCCCGAGCCGACTGAGCCGCAACCGACTATTTTTCCGTCAGTTTGAACCGCGAACGAGTAAAATCGAGTTGCTCCATTGAGAAATTGTGAAGCAACGCCGTCGCCGCTAAATGTTGTATCAGGGCTGCCATCGGGATTTAGCTTGATGATAATTCCGCCAACGGCAACATTACCGTCTTCACCCGCGATGAGAATTTTGCCGTCGCTCAGAACCTCTAAATCGTTGAAATATGTAGAATCAATGCTGCTTCCGTATTGATAAACTCCTTCATTTGCAAATGCTGTATCGAGCGTTCCATTTGCGTTTAATCGAATCAGAGTCGAGCGGTCGTAGAGCCGCAATCCGGTATTTATATCCACAAGTTCTTCCCAACCTGCAACCAACATTTTGCCATCAGAAAGTCCTTTGATTGATTCAATTGAGGTGAAGTTTTGGATAACTTTGCCATTGCTTGGGCTGAAATTAAAACTTGTGTCAACCGAGCCGTTATCATTAAATCGCTGGGTGCAAAAACCGCTGAGCAAAGAAGGATTTGGACGATATTGCTGTCCGACGGCAACTATCTTATCGGTTTGAAATGCGAGGGCTGTCCCGCGTTCGCACCATTGCGATTGTGCCACGCCATTTCCGTCAAATGTAGTGTCGAATGTTCCGTCGGTATTGAGTCGTATCAGCGTGAAACTTTCGCCAAAATGGATATTTGCAATGCCGTAAGTCGTGTATCCGATAGCGAGAATTTTCCCGTCAGGTTGTTGGGCGAGGCTGTTATAAAAATTATTACCGCTTGCGATAAATTCGTGGAGCTTTATGCCGTCGCTGTCAAAACCCGTATCGAGTGAACCGTTAGAATTGTAACGAACGACGACCGCATCGTTTTCAGAACCCGACAAACCCGGTCCGCCTGAGACAACGATTTTCCCGTCGCCTTGAATCAAAACGGCTTTCGCTTCGCTATCACCCGGATAGACAGCAGTTTGCACGATTCCATCGCCGTCAAAACTCGTATCGAGCGTGCCATTTGAAAGTAATCGAACCGCTGAAAGATCTCCGCCGGCGGCAATCGAACTTGTTCCGCCGACAATAATTCTCGAATTACTTTGAATCGCAATCCCGTTTGCCCGATCAATTTGCGTCAAAGTAAGAATTCCATCGGTATCAAAAGTTGGGTCGAGCGTTCCGTCCGGATTCAAACGAACCACGACTGCGGCACCGGTCAAATTCGCTTCGCCACCGATCACAATCTTGTTAGTTGAAGGTTGGATAGCAACAGACAACGCAATTCCGGTGTTCGGAATTTCATATTTTCCGTCACCGCTGAATGTCGTGTCGAGTGTTCCATCCGGATTGAGCCGAAAAACAAACATATCAACAGTGCTGTCTGTCCGACCGACTGCAACGATTTTGCCATCCGCTTGAATCTCGATGCTGTTCACAAAGTCAAAGGTTGAGTCAGTCAAAGTAAAAATCCCGTCACCGCTAAATGTCGTATCCGGCGTGCCGGCTACGTTGTACCGGGCGACAACAAAATCGTAACTATTCGGTCCCACCAGAACTGCACCTGCAACGACGATTTTTCCATCCGTCTGAATTGCAATGTCACTTGGACTTTCTTGCGACTGTTGCCCCAGAAAATCCGACGCAACATAGCCGCCCGAAACACCAAAACTCATATCCAAATCGCCCGGCAGCGCAAATGCTACTGAAGACGAAATCAAAAGCAACGATATTAAACTCAAATTTTTCATAAATTTTCCCTCACGGTAATTCGATTTTTGTTACGCTAACCGCGCAAACTGTTTTCTCGTCCGGCGTTGTTTCGCCCGTGATTTTAATTACTTTTCCCGCCTTAACCTGATTGCCGTCATCGGTATAAACAATTAAATCGTTCCAAGTGTAGCCGCTCATCGGCAAAGGTTTGATTTTATTCGGTTCGCCTTTATCACTCGTCCAAATCGTAACTTTTGCCGCATCGCCCGTGGCATCGGCTTCGGTCATTAGAAATATTTGATAACCGACTTCGATAATCTTGCCGCCTTTGGTCAGTTGAATCGTATCAATCGTTTTCGGCAGAGAAAGATAGCCTTGCAAAATCGCTTTCGTGCCTTCGGGTTGAGCGCAAACGTCTTTGATTTCAAACGGTTTTGGCGAACTGCAACCGAACATAAAAATCACCGATGCAACAACTGTCAATTTAATAATTTTCATAAAAATTCCTTTGTTTTTTCAAGGGATTATCAGCCTTTGTCCCGGTTTGATAATGTCGGGATTCGGACCGATTACTTGCAAATTTGCTTGATGAATAACTTTGTATTTCATCGCGTCGCCGTAGTATGTAACGGCAATTTTTGAAAGCCAATCGCCCAGTTTAACGATATGAATTCGCTCGTTTTTTTCGGCTTTCGGTTGATTTTGAGGCGGTTCAATGCCATCGCCGACAAAATTTTTCTTAATATATTTTTTATACAACGGGTCGTTGAGCAAAGATTGTCGCAACGTGGATTCACGATCAGATCTCTCGTCGGTGTGATAGTATTGGGCAACTTGATAGCCATAAAATGCCTGTTCGGCAAGGTCGCCGTCTCTGCCTGCGTTCAAGAGATAAAATCCTTGGGCAATATAGGCAATTGCTTCGTTATCCAGCCAAGGCATTACAATACCTTTCACATCATAAATGGCGTGAACCGATTCGTGGACGAATAAACTATGGAAAACATTCGGCGGGTTATTGTTGCTGCCGATATATAATGTATCGGCTTTGCTGTTGCCGTCATCTCTGATGGTATATTTCGCTGTTCCCGCGTCAGCACCGCCTTCTTCGACCGTAATATTGCCTTGCTCGATATTGAGCGCGACCGTTACAAAATCATTCGCGTAAATCTTCCATTTCGCACCTCCGACGGCGGTGTATATAAAATTTACCTTTTGCGTATGACTATTTCTCAAAACATTAATAACCGTTTGTTTCATATCAATTTCCTCCCAAACTCTCAAAAAGATTCAATTCTTATTACTTAACTCCGATTGTCTGATTTGACGGCACGGGAAACGGATTTCCCTTTTTCGCAACAATGATTAAGATCGTGTTTTTCATAGTTGTTTAGTTTCTTCTTTTTCGCGTTGTTTTTCGTGTTGTTGTGTCATTTACGCCACCTTCTCTGTAGCTCGGTTTCTTAGTTTTGACCTTTGTTAGCGGCTTCCGAATGAGGTGAGTTTCGTCGTTTTCTACTTCAATTGTCTGTTTTGGCGTTTTCCTGATTTTTCGTGGAGTTGGCATTGCTGACGGCGAAACATTATTGCTTGCTTCGGTTCTTGTTGCCGATTCAAATGCGAACATTGAAATTACGAATGCCGCAATAATGGTTGCGATGATGATTGAATTTACTTTTTTCATTTTGTTTTCTCCTTCAAATTTTTATGAGGACAGCTAATCCGAACCGCCCTCATTTATTTCAATTCGCAAATTTCGGCTTTTAATATCACCCTCTTTTTCGTGTCTTGGTAACTTTTGACTTATCATTGGCAGGTCCTTCCCATTTAACAGTTGATTTCTTTTTCGATTTTGTAGAATTCGCTTTTATCTTTGGAAAGGTGATCTCAGTAACCAATTCTGAAGGCTTCTTAGCTTTCGTAATCTTTTGCGGGCTTGGTGTAGCCATCGGCAAAGCATTATTACTTGACTGGCTTTTGGTTGGTTGAACCGCAAACATTGAAATTACGAATGTTGCGATAATGGTTGCGATTATTATTAAATTTACTTTTTTCATTTTTCTTTGCGTCCTTATAGTTTTTTTATAGTAAAATCAAGCATCAGTAAGTTTTACGTCTGCTGTGTTGGGTTGACTGAAAGGATATTGGAAGTTTGCATTGTTTATCCTCAAAGATTCGCTCAAAAATTCTCAAAGAAATTCTCAAAGCGGTTATGACGAATGAATTCAACAACTTATATGAATTTGCCGACTGTCGTTTTGATGGCAAAAGGGGGAAACTTTGGAAAAATGGCGAGTTAATTTTGCTTTCGCCAAAGGCTTCGGAGTTGTTGAATCTGCTTCTTGAGCGAAATGGCGAGTTTGTTTCAAAGGAAGAAATCTTTGAAAAGGTTTGGACAGATACGTTTGTCGAAGACGGCGTTTTGACGCAAAACATCTACACTTTGCGAAAAGCGTTAGGCAAAAACGGCGATGACGAACCGCTGATTGAAAACAAAACGCGACTCGGTTATCGCTTAACTGTTCCGATTTCTGTAAATGAAAAAATTGGGAAAGCGCAAAAAGTAGAAAAAGCGAATGTGAAAAATCTCCCTTTCTCCTTTTCTCATCTTCTCATCTTCTCGATTGCCTTGCTTCTGACGACAATCGGCGTTTTTTTCGCGTATCGCTATTTTTCCCCCGAAACTGTCATTACCACATCACGGCTCGAAAAAATCCACATTCAAAAAATCACCGACACCGCCGACATCTTTTTTCCAACCATTTCGCCTGACGGAAATTTTGCGGCTTATAAAAAAAGAGGTGGTGAAAATATCTACATTAAAGATTTGAACACTTCCGCCGAAACCAAGCTCAATGTTACGCGTCTCGAAAGAGTCGGTTTTATGCGGTTTTCAGCCGATGGAAATTTTCTTTATGTAAAAAACCGCGCTTCGTATTTTATACCGTCGGACATTCTGAAAGTTTCGCGTTACGGCGGCGAAGCAAAGAAAATTGCCGCAAATGTCTGGAGTTGGTTTTCGATTTCGCCTGATGAAAAACAAATCGCTTTCACGCGGTCTTTTCCGAATGAAAACCGGAATGTTTTGACGATTAAAAATCTCGAAAACGATGTCGAAACTGAAATTTTTACCGCCGAATCGCCCACCACAATTCGGCTCGGTTCATATCCGGCGTGGTCGCCCGACGGCGCGAAAATCGCCTTTGTTATCGAAGGTGCAAATCAGATGTTTGACAAAATAACGATTTACGATTTAAAAACCAAACGGACGGAAGATTTATCGTTCAAAAATTTCAATTACGTCGAGCAGGTTTTGTGGCTGACGAAAAAAAATACGCTGTTGGTTACGGCAAATGAAGGAAAACTTTTTCAACTGTGGGAAATTTCAGTTTCCGGCAAAAAACTCACCCGCATCACGAATGATTTGAACAACTATCTTTCGCCGATGCTCTCCGCCGACGGCAAAAAACTTCTGACGACGCAGAACAATTTTTTTACAAATCTTTGGACGCTTGAAAATGAAAACCCGAATGCTGAAAAACAACTCACTTTCGGCATTTCAAACCGCGACGGATATTACGGAATTGATTATTTTCCGAACGGCGAAATCGTCTATACATCAAACGAAGGCGAGAGCGGCGAACAAAATATTTGGCGCATCAATCCGAACAGCGGCGAGCGGCGGCAATTGACGCAAAACACGGGCAAACGCAACGAAAATCCGGTTGTTTCGCCGGATGGGAAATTGATATATTTTACCTCTAACCGCACCGAAAAATCGGCGATTTGGCAGATTGAAGAAAACGGCGAAAACCCTAAACAGATTACTTTTGCCGAAAACTCGAACGATGCCTTTCCGCAACTTTCGTCCGATGGCAACGCCCTTTATTTTATTCGGAAAACGGGCAAAACGTCCGCGGTTTTCCGCAAATTGCTTGCTGAAAACCGCGAAGAACAAGTAACGGAAACCGATAAATACGCGCCGGCAAACTTTCTCGCGCTTTCGCCGGACGGTAAATTTATCGGTTTTCATAATTTGACCGAAAAAATTCAATCCGCCGACGCAAAGACAGTTCACCAAGTCGCCGTCATCGAAATGGAAAATCCGAACAACTCCAAATTCTTTAATATTGATGGCGCAATTCCGCAAATTTTTTGGACGGCAGACAGTAATTCATTCGATTATTTGTCGCCTAATGACAACCGCGAGGAGATTATGCGTCAAAGTTTTACGGAAGAAAAACCGCCGCAGATTTTGAGATCATTTCCGAAAGAAAGGCTTTTTATCATTTCGCATTCACCGGACAATAACACATTCACAATCTCACGCGGACGCTTGCAAAACGACGCGGTTTTACTGACGAATTTTGAATAAATCAAGTAACTTCGAGATTTTTTTCGAGGCGTTGCATTATCAACTTACAAACTTTGTTCGCGCTTACCGTTTTGCCAAGCCGTTTTCAAAACTCTACAATCAAACCTTATGTTTATTGATCGTGTAAAAATCAAAATCAAAGCGGGCGACGGCGGAAACGGCGTGACTGCTTTTCGCCGCGAAAAATTCATTCCCCGTGGCGGACCTTCGGGCGGCGACGGCGGAATCGGTGGCGATATCTGGATGGAATCAGACGAGGGCGTAAATACTTTGCTGCATTTGCGTTATAATCCCGAACACAAAGCTCAGCGCGGACGGCACGGCGAAGGCTCGAACCGTTCGGGTAAAGACGGCGAAAGCGTTCTGGTAAAAGTTCCGATCGGAACGCAGGTTTTCGATGCCGAAGATAACGAATTATTATTCGACTTCACCGAACCGAATCAAAGATTTTTGGCAGCAAAAGGAGGCAAAGGCGGTTGGGGAAATCAGCATTTTGCCACGTCCACAAACCGTGCACCGAAATATCACTACGACGGCAGACCGGGCGAAGAAAAAGAATTGCAATTGGAATTAAAACTTATTGCCGATGTTGGCTTAGTCGGGTTTCCGAATGCGGGAAAATCAACTTTGATCTCGGTAATTTCAGCCGCAAAACCGAAAATTGCGGATTATCCATTCACAACACTCGAACCGAATCTCGGCGTAGTTGATTTGGGCGATTTTCGCTCGTTTGTCGTTGCGGACATTCCCGGTTTGATCGAAGGAGCATCGGAAGGCGCGGGACTCGGCGACAGATTTTTGCGCCACGTCGAACGCACGAAATTGATCTTGCATCTCGTTGATGTTTCTTCGATCTCAGGACGCGATCCGGTCGAAGATTACGAAATTATCAACCGCGAACTCGCAAATTATAATGAAGATTTGGCACATCGTCCGCAGATCGTCGTCGCTACAAAACTCGATGCTTTGGATGAACCTGAAAGATTAGAAAAGTTGCGCGAAAAAGCGAAGGAAGACGGCAAAGAATTTCTTGAAATTTCCGCCGTAACAAATGTAGGAACAAAAGATTTGGTTTTCGCCGTTTCGCAGAAATTGGATGAAATTAAAGAAGAAGAAAAAAGCGAAATCAGTTTGAGCGAAGAATTTGATGTTTGAAGAATTACTAAACCAAAAGATGAATGACGGTTCGCGTCATTTTGTAGATTTCCCGGTTGAAGGAGCATTTTTTGATGAATTTGCCGATCACGTTGAAAAACTCGAAGGCGCGGAGATTACAGAGTTTTTGACCGATGGAATTGTTGAAATGTGGCTTGATTTTGAATATCGCGGACACAAATTTTCCGTCAATAATCAACTCCTTGATTATTTGTTTTTTGTCGAAGAGGCAAATTGTCCTGATGAAATTTTGCTTGAAATCATCGAGCATTTTCGCAAACTTTTACAATTCTTACAATAATGAAACGAATCGCATATTACGGCGGTTCGTTTGATCCGCTTCATACAGGACATCTAACGATTGCCGAAAAATTAACGGAAATTTTCGTGCTTGACGAATTCATTTTCGTTCCGGCATTTCACGCACCTCATAAGAAGGACAAAAGTCCGACTTCGGCGTTTCATCGGTTTGCGATGATCGCTTTGGCAACGAATAATTCGGAAAAAATCAAAGTTTCAAAAATAGAATTGGAAGTTCCTGAACGTCCTTACACGGTTGAAACTTTGACGAAATTGAAAAATGAATTGATTGATACGGAGATTTTTTTCGTAATGGGCGCAGATTCATGGATGGAAATCACGACTTGGCGTGAATGGGGAAAAGTTTTAACGCTTGTAAATATCATCGTCGTAACGCGTCCTGATTACGAAATTGATTTCGTCCACGTAACGGAAGAAATTCGGGAAAGAATTGTTGATCTTAGAAAAGAAACGGAAAACGGAAAATGGAAAATGGAAAATGAACAAAAGGAATCCAAAATCCAAAATCTAAAATCTAAAATATACATCACCGGTGCCGTGCAGATTGATGTTTCCGCAACGGAAATCCGGCAAGATATTAAGGAAAATAAAGATGTCTGGCGCGAACAAGTGCCGGATGAGGTTGCAAAATATATCGAAAAATACGACCTTTACAAATAGCATTTATTTATCAAAAGAAATTTATTTGGTAAAATTTGCTAAATTGAATATAAATTATGGCTGAAGCACAAGAAGAAAAAACAAAAGACAAAGCTCTCCAACGAGAAAATACCGACACGCTGATTGTTTCAGCACAAACTACTTCGTTTGATGAATTAGATGACGATGTAAAACTGGCAATAAAATGCGCGAGCGACAAAAAAGCCTTTGATTTAACCGCACTCGATCTGCGCGAAATCGCAAGTTTTGCGGATTATTTCATCATCGCCGGCGGCGCAAACACGCGGCAGGTTCAGGCGATCTCCGATGAAATCAATGAGCAGTTGAAAAAACAGTTAAACGTCAAGGTTTTACGCATCGAAGGCTACAACACGGGCGAATGGATATTGCTCGATTACGGAGATTTTATCGTGCATATTTTTGAAGAAAAAGCCCGTGAATTTTACGATTTGGCAAGACTCTGGCGCGATGCGAAAAAGGTTGAAATCCCCGAAGAGATGCGATAAAACGATTTTTTCGGGATGGAATAAAGCCAATCGGTATAGTGAACGGTAGTGAGCAGGTTTGTTAAAATTTAAGTTGATTGACGACAAAAAAACTCAATACTGCTCGCTACACTAATTTTATATGAGGTTTAACATTCGGAGTAGATGATAACTGATAGATAATAGATTATAGATTTTATCTCTCATCTATTATCTTTAATTTATTCCGAATCTTTTTAATTTCTCCGGGTAACTTCAATCCGATATAAATCTGTAAATTAAAAATCTGAATTTACGCTTTTTGCTGTATTCTTAGCGCAATAACTCTGGCTGAATGTGCGATTAAAAGCCATTGAATCATCACAAAAATGGCAAAAGAAAATATTCTCACTTGATGAAGCGCAACAAGAGAAAGATTGAACAAACTTTCAAGTAATATGACCGGTAAAACTGAGACAATTGTTGCCGGGGAATTCATACAAAGAAAAATTACGGGCAAAAAAGTTTTAGAAAAAGGCGGCGAACGGATAAGTTGATCGAAAAAATAAACAATATTCAGTGTTCCCAAAACAAGCCCAAAACGATTTGTCAGCAAAGATTTTATAAATTGTCGCATAATTTTATTTTCACTCCTGTAAATATTTTCTTCTCTTTACACTTTGATTTGGTAAGATAGTTTCCGAAATGTCTGCTTCGATAATTTTCCCCAATCCGCGCACGCACGAATTTTCCGAATGGGTTTTGTTCGGCGATTATTATTACAATGCCCGCGACATCATCGGTTTCGGCGGCGATCTATCAATTGAAAACCTTCGAGAAGCATATAGCAAAGGTATTTTCCCGTGGCATATCCAAGGACTTCCGCTTCCGTGGTTTTGCCCGGAAAAACGTGCGATTCTCGAATTTGATGAACTTCACATTCCGCGCACTTTGCGAAAAGATCGGCAGAAAACCGAATTCACTTTCACAATTAATAAAGATTTTCCGGCGGTCATTAATCATTGCGCCGAAGCAAAACGAAAATTTGAGAGCGGCACCTGGATAACTGGCGAATTTATCGAAACTTACGTAGAGCTTCACGAAATTGGCAAAGCCCACAGCGTCGAAGTTTGGGAAAAAGAGGAAATCGTCGGCGGACTTTACGGCGTTGACGCGGGCGGCGTTTTCTGCGGCGAAAGTATGTTTCACTTGCGTTCAAATGCTTCAAAACTCGCACTTCTTTTTTTGATCGAACATTTAGGAAGACGCGGCGCGAACTGGATTGATATTCAGGTAATGACTCCGCATTTTGAGGTTTTAGGCGCGAAAGAAATTGACCGCGAAGACTTTTTGGATAAACTTTTTCAAACGCAAAAACGATATTTACAGCTTTTTTAGAAAAAAAATATAACAAAAGCGTTTAGCGACGGGCTTTGCCCGTAATCTTGATTTGGTAACAAGATAGGTTTTGATTTACATCGTTTGCGGGCAAAGCCCGTCGCTAAACGAAGTTTTGTTAAATTTGAGATTCAAAACATGAAAAATTTCCTGATCTACGGTGCAAACGGCTATACCGGCGAACTTATTGCGCGGGAAGCCGTAAAACGCGGTTTGAAACCCATTATTGCAGGGCGAAGCCGCAACAAGGTCGAGCCTCTGGCAAAGGAGTTAAATCTGACTTGCCGCACTTTCGCGCTCGAAGACAAAAAATCGCTCGAATATACTTTGAAGGAGGTTGATTTCGTCATACATTGCGCGGGACCATTTTCGCTGACATCAAAACAAATGGTCGAAGCGTGTCTGCGTTTAGGTAAACATTATCTCGATATTACGGGCGAGATCGCGGTTTTTGAAGCAATGGCGGCACGAGATAAGTTAGCCAAAAAAGCGGGAATAATGATTATGCCGGGAGTTGGTTTCGATGTTGTTCCGTCTGATTGTCTCGCGCTTCATTTGAAAAACCGTTTGCCCTCAGCGACGAGTTTGCAGCTTGCATTTTACGGACTCGGAAAAATCTCGCACGGAACTCAGGCGACGATGACGATGAACATCGGAAAAGGCGGCGCGATTCGCAAAAACGGAAAAATCGAAAGTGTTCCTGCCGCGTATAAAACGCGCGAAATTAATTTCGGCGACGTTAAAAAAAACGGCGTAACAATTCCATGGGGCGATGTTTCGACAGCGTTTTACACAACGGAAATTCCGAATATCGAAGTTTATACGGTCGTGCCGGACGCACAACTTACATTGCTCAAACTCAGCCGTTATTTGGGATGGCTTTTGGCAACATCACCCGTTCAAAGTATTTTGCAAAATCAAATTCCCGAAGGTGGTCCCGATGCGGAAGAACGTGACAAGGGCAAAACTTACCTCTGGGGAGAAGCGTCGGACGAGAAAGGAAATTCGGTCGAATCTCGCCAGATTTGTCCCGAAGGCTACACTACGACTTATTTAACCGCTTTGAAAATCGCTGAAAAAATTCTCGGTGAAAATTTTAAGGTCGGATTTCAAACTCCAGCGCGTGTTTACGGCGCGGATTTAATTTTAGAAATCGAAGGAACAAAGAGAATGGATAGTTGATACCGAATAATGGATAATTATTTTTTCGTTATCATTTTTATATTATCCATTATCCGTTATCCATTATTCATTAATATTGTCCAAACCGACGAATTTCCAACCCGAATCGGTTTTCTCGAAATAATAATGGATCGGTTTATTGGTTTCATCATCAAGCGCGGATTTAAGTCCGCAGTAAACGCCGAAACCGTTTTGCGTAAAGAGTTCGGCTTTTTCGAAACATCTTGCGGCATCGGTTTCACCGTTAAAAATGTCTTCGTAGCGTTTCAAAAGTTCTGTTTTGTTTCTGATGCTGAGTTGTCCGAACGGCATTGCGAGCGGAAATTTCGTCATTTCGGCTACTTTGTTTTTGTCTTTACTGATAACCGCTGATTTAAAACTTTCCCAAAATTCCGCAAGTCCTTCATCATCAACTTTTCTCGGCTTATAACCTGTTTCGATTTTGTCTAAATCTTTGAGAATTTTCGTTTTCAAAGGACTTGAAGATTTTGAAACGATTTCGCGTAATTCTGCAACATAATTTTCCAGATTTTTGCGGTCTTCCAGATCATTAGTAATATAATAACCCGTGTTTTCGTCGTTTTTATCAGCATCTTTGGCTAAATATCCAAGATATTCCGCCATTGATTCTAAAGCCTCTTTGCTGTGTTTTCCATTCGGATAAAATTCCACATATTTGCTGATGGTTGCGCGCGTGTTATAGAGATGACACGGAATATAACCTTCGCATTCACCGGGAAGCGGAGTTTGCGCGGCTTTCCACGCAATATCTTCGGCAAGCGGAGTTTTTATGTATTTTTCGCGCAAATCCCAGAATTTTGAGGCAATTACAAAATATTGTCCCGCCGGATCACTGTAAACTATTTCGCTTTCATTAGCTTGAGCAAAATCCTTGTAAATCTTTTGATCTGATTTTTCGATGGGAATCGCATCAAGTGCGGAGGCGAGCGCAATTAATCTTTTGAAAGCCAAATCGGGTTCGGCAGTCGTTCCGGCAACTTCATTTTGTATATTCGACAAAAAATCAAAAAGTTCGGACGCATCTGCAAAACTCGATTTCGGACGATTTATGTATTTATTGGCAAGACTCTGATAAATAAAACCGCGCCGCGCTTCGTCAAACGGTTCGACAAGTGTGCCGGAAATCCAACCTTTTGCGCCTTCATTAAAAGAAATGTTATACCAATCGCCGCGTTTTCCGACAATCGAATAAACCGTTCCGAGTTTAGTTGAGCCTAAAACTTTTCCATTCAAATTCGGCGCACTGCGAACACGCACCGCTGTTGCATTGACAATAACTTTTCCAGCCGCACGAGTTTCAAAAACGAAACCGAGCGACAGAAACACAAATAATCCGACTAAAATAATTTTTCCTTTCATTTTTTTCATATAATTTGGAAACCTACCAAACTTTTGACTTTCTAACGCTTATTTTTTGCTTTAAGAGTTTCGGCGTTTCGTTTTAAACCGCTCAGTTTCGTGCGTTTCATCGCGCTGCGGCGAAATTTTTCGACGTATTCTTCGTGCTGCATTTCGATAATTTTATTCAAATCCGGCGAAATGTTATCTTCGCGCGGTTCAAATCTTGTTTCTTCGGTCAGTTTTTCAAAACGATTCCACGGGCAAACATCTTGACAAATATCGCAGCCGTAAAGCCAGCCGTTTAAGTTTTCTGCAATGTTGCTTGGAAGTTTCTCATCGCGCATTTCGATTGTCGCGTAAGAAATACAACGGTTTGAATCAACAACATAAGGCGCGACAATCGCATCGGTCGGACACGCATCAAGACAAGCCGTGCAAGTTCCGCAATGATCTTCGACGATTTCCGCATCGTATTCGAGTTCTAAATTCAGCAAAATCTCGCCGATAAAAACCCACGAACCGAAATCTTTTGTAATCAAGTTTGAATGTTTTCCGAGCCAACCCAAACCCGCGCGAACTGCCCACGCTTTGTCCATTATCGGCGCGGTGTCAACGCAGAGTTTCGCTTCCGATTGCGGATTTTCTTCTTTGATAAATGCCAGAAGTTCGCGCAGTTTTTCCTTTAAAACATCGTGATAATCGTCGCCCCAAGCGTAACGCGAAACTTTGCCTTTTTCGCTCGAATCTTCGTGTTCGTGCGGCGTGTAGTAATTTAAAGCAACGACGATAATTGATTTCGCTTCGGGAAAAAGAATTGTCGGATCGGCGCGTTTTTCCGGTTCGCGTTCCATCCAACGCATTTCGGCGTGAAAACCTCTTTCAAGCCATTCTTCCAAGTGTTTTTTTTCAGTATTAAGAGGTTCGGCGCGAACGATACCGATTTTGTGAAAGCCGACTTCAAAGGCTTTTTGTTTGATTTTTTGGGTTAGCGAAAACATTAAGAAAATTATACCAAAATCAATTCATTCAAGTCAGAACCGCCTGCGTGAGCGGGCGGTTTCAATCGGTGCTTTAAGTTATTTGTCAGCATCTCAAACCGTCAATCTTCAACCGCCCGCTCACGCAGGCGGTTCTGACCTGTAAAAGGCTGAACGGCATAAAAACCGTTCAGCCTTTTTGTAAAATTTCTAAAAATTTAGAAACTGAATTTTGCGCCAAATTGGAATTGACGCGCATCAAATGCAGCAGTCGAACGGCTGTAATACTTACCGCCGCCGGGACTTTGTCCGATAGCATTTACATCATCAATAAACGGCGATGCCGAACCTTCGTTAAAGCGATTGAAAAGGTTAAAACCTTCGGCAATCAAATCAATGCGGAAACGCTCACCGAAGCGAAATGCTCTTGAAAGCCGCAGATCGAACGAAGCGTAAGAATGAGTCACCCCGCGATTGCGTGCTAAATTTCCGATTGAAAATCGTCCGTCCGTAATTAACGAAGTACAACCCGCGCTACCCGGAACACAGAGCGATCCATCCGCCCTAACACTCGGTCGGTCGGTTTGCGTTGATTGGTCATTGTTCGTATCAACATTGGTGATGATATTAAAGGGACGACCGGATGAAATTTCGATGATCGGCGCGAGTGTGAAATCGGCGAAAATCTTTTTCCAAGTTTTGTCCGACTTATTCCAACCTTGCGGCGAAGAAACCAATCCGCTGAAAACAAAACGCTGGCGTTGATCAAACAGCGAATCTGCTCTTTCCAAATTAAACCGATTGACATCTTGCGGAATCAGCAATGTTTGCAAATCCGAAGAATCATCAATTGAATGTGCCAAAGTGTAAGAAGCAGAAAATGTAAAGTTATTGGCAAACCGACGCTTGAGTTCGATATTCATCGCATTGTAGCTCGAATTACCGTCCGAAATCTGCGCGTTGACCGAACCGAACGGCGAAATCAAACCCGGAGTTCTGACCGTGTTTGCGCCGCGCAAAGCCGCATCTAATGTTGCTTTATTAACCGCGCCGCCGGTCAAAGCACTTGCCAAGAAATAGTTCGGCGCATTCGGACGGAAGAAATTGGCGATTGCCGGAGCAACAAATCCCAGACCTGTTGCATTATTAACCGCAACTATTCCCGGAATAACAACCGTGAAATTTGCATTGCTCGCCGTCGGAACTGAAAAAGCAACGGCTTCCTGTGTGCTTGTCGGATTGCGTCCGGCAAAGCGTCGGAAGTTTTCGATTTGCAGAGCCGTGTTCGGCGTATTCAAATCAGTCGGATGCGGCAAATGACGTGCGCCGACGAAAATATAACCGACCGAAAGTGCCATATCTTTGGTCAACTGACGTTCGACCGTAAAATTTCCTTGAAACGCATAAGCGTATTCAAAATCTTTGGATATCGGCAATGTGAACGGCAGAACCGCACCGAATCCCGGAAATGTCTGATCGTCAAAACGCTGTCTGCCGAATTGGTAATTGGCGGACGCGGCAACTCCCGGCGTGCGAACCGTCGGACCTTGCGCGGCGCAAACCGGAGTTTGCGTTGCACCCGGAACACAAACTGTTCCTTGGAATACTTGCGCGGCGTTTAAAAGCGCGGTCGAAGACGGACTTCCCGCCGTCAAAACCGCTTGTTGCTGCTGTGCGGCATCGGCGATGTCGGAGTTAAAGGCGGCGGCTAAAAGCGGATGATCGTAAAATAATCCGAACGCGCCGCGAATTACTGTTTTGCCGTTGCCCATCGTATCCAACGCGAAACCGAAACGCGGCGCGAAATTGTTTTTATCACGCGGGAATCCTTGTTGAACGCCGACGGCATCTTGCGCCGCAACTAAATCGGAAGCGGAAAGATTAATGCCCGAAAGCGGATCGCTAAAAGCTACCGGAGCAATCGTATCGGTAAATTCGACATCATATCGAACGCCGTAATTGACGGTTAATCGCGGAGTTATTTTCCAAGTATCCTGACCAAAGAAAGCAAGCGGTCTGTTTTTGATTTTACTAACCGGATCGCCGAAACCTTGAACATAAATCGAAGGCAAACCGAGTCCGTAGGATTGAACCGGCGTAAAATCCGGTAATCCGGCAAAACCGGCATTAAGATTAGTTGCCGCAAATGGTCCGAAATTGAAAAGTCCGGCAAAGTTCAATTCAAAAACAGCACTCGGAATACTGATAAAATTAATATCTCCGCCGAATTTCAGAGTGTGATTGCCGACGACATAATTCAGATTGTCAGCGAATTGAAAACGTCTTTCCGTGCGATCAACCGGCGAGAAAAGTTCACGTCCGATGAATGCCGTTCCCGAAATATTAAAGGAAACCGCTTCGCCGTTTTGCGAAAGAAATGACGTGTCGCGCTGACCGAAGGTAAAGCGAAATTCATTTGCCATACTCGATCCGATGATCGTGTTAAGTCCGGCGGTGAATGAATAATCTTTCAAATCCTGAATTCCCGTGCGCGAAAAATCGTTTTGTCCTAATGATTGATTTTGCGATTCGACTTGAATTCCGGTTAGAAATCCGGGATTGTAGCTGAACCGTAAATTCAATTGATTGTTGTCATTAATACTGTGGTCGCCGCGAATCGAAAAATAGTTGGTTCTTTCCGTTATGGGAAAAACGCGCTGTAAATCGTTTAGCGGACGGAAGGCAATCGGCAAGCCGTTTGTTCCGATTGTTCCGCTCGGAACAGGCGCGCCGGAAAGTATAAATCGCGGACCGATTGCGCCGGGAAGAATCGGCGAAATTGCCGGACACAGACTTCCGTCGTTCGGACTTATGAGCGGATTTGAGCCGGTCAAAGCCGTTGTTCCGCCGCTCGAAGCAAAAAATGCGTAAGCCCGCGCTCCGCAAATTGCCGTCGAGTTTCCGGTAGCAATCAAACCGTTAATCGCCGCCGCTTGCTGTGTCGTCAAATTATTAAAAGTTCGAGAAATCGGATTTAATCCCGGAATGATCGGAATTGTGACCGATGAACCCAAACCTTGCGCGACATTACTTGTAAAAAATCCCGATTCGTCGCGCTGACGGCGTTCGTATGAAGCAAAGAAAAATGTTTTGTTCTTTATAATCGGACCGCCGAAAGTTCCGCCGAATTGTGTGCGACGAAAATCGGGTTTATTAACGGGAGAAAAAGCATTTCTCGCTTGAATATTTTTATCGCGGATAAAGCCGAAAATATTTCCGCTGAATTCATTCGTTCCGCGTTTTGTCACGACATTGACGATTCCGCCTGTTGCGCGTCCGAATTCCGGCGCGTAAGAGTTTGTCGCCACTTGGTATTCTTGAACGGCTTCCTGCGAAACGGTCGAACGCGCCGCATTTACCGAGTTATCTGTAAAATCCGAACCGTCAACTTGCACGAGTGTCGAACGTCCGCGCTGTCCGCCGATGTTCAAACCGGAAGTCGGCGCAGGACCGATTGGACGACCATTATCGCGTCCGACAGTTGAAATAGTCAGAGCAAATCCTGTCGCACTGCGTTCGTTGATCGGCAGATTTTCAATTGTTTGTTGATTAATGGTTGTCGAAACCGTCGTGCGCGTCGTTTCGACTAACGCAACCTGATCAATCGGAACATTGACAACAACGTCTGCTTCTCCGATTTCCAGCGGAATTTTCAATTCGGCGCGCTGTCCGACGGTTAATTTTATCTGTCCGATGACGGCTTTTTTAAATGTCGAGGCGGTTGCCGAAACTTCATATTCGCCCGGAGGCAATGCAAAAACCTGATATTCGCCCGAATCGTTGGTCGTTACGGTGCGGGAAATTCCGGTCGCGGAATTTTTGACTATTACGGTTGCTCCCGGCACCGCCGCTTCATTCTGATCAACTACTGATCCGGTCAAATCTGCGGTGCTTGCCTGCGCTTGGGCAAACGCCGCGCTGACACTAAACACCATAATTACTGCCAAAATCACAAAATTTTGGGCAATGGCTGAAATTCGCCAAGAAAATGCTCTCATTGGTTTTAACTCCTTATTTTTAAGAAACTTTTTTAAGATTCTGTCAGCTAATCTCAAAGAAATATAGTTTTTGGTAAAAATTCACTAACTATTTTTTCTACCCGTCAACTTTGATTTACTTTGATTTAATAAACTTTTTGATTTTAACTAACAGATTGCTTTAAAGATATTGATAGTGTTGAAATTTTAATCGCAAAAACCGTTTTTAGGCAAGTAAAAAGTTATGAAAGTATAAATTTTATTTCTCTAGTTCGCTGACCGGAATGGTTTTTCGCGTTGAGCGTGCCAGTTTTTCCCGCGCTTTTGCGCTCAAACTCAAAGCAGAGATTGCAAACTTTGCAAACGACGGAACAAACGCCGCCCGCCGCATTATCGAGCAAATATGCAATCTTTTCTGAAATTTTCGCTTGTGCAGAACTTTATAGTTTTCCGCAATTTGTTCCGGCGCAAAACTTTTTTCCGTAATAATTTGCGCCAAAATCTCTGCGCCTTCCAGTGCCATCAACATTCCGCTGCCCGTGAACGGGTCAATAAACGCCGAAGAATCCCCGACGTTGAAAAGACGCGGCGCGGGCGACAAATCTTTTCTGCCGAACTCGTCAACCGTAACCGCCAGCCAATCGAAAATTGTTTCGGCATCTTTCAAAGTTGAGTAGGCGCGTTTGTTTTGAAACACAACATTTTTCACGATTTCATCGGCATTTCCGTTAAATTCTTTGACAACATCGGCTTTTATCAAAAAACAATGATTGCCGTAACCTTCTTCGACATAATTCAAACCGCCGTAACCGCCGCGAAAAAAATAAATTTCGCAAATGCCTTTTTTCATCGAAACATTTTTCAAGTGCGCTTTGAATCCTACGAGTTTTGTCTTTTTTCCTTTGTCCTTTGTCTTTTTTCCTTTGCGTTGAAGGATTTTTCCCAAAACTCCGGCGCGTCCGGTTGCATCAATTGTTAAATCCGCCGATATTTCCGATATTTCGCCCGTTTTATTTCTAACTTTTACGCCGCCGACTTCCCTGTTTTCAATTAGTAAATCAACCGCAGAAGTTTCTTCCAAAACTTTAACGCCGATTTCTTTTGCTTTTTCCAAAAGCCGAAAATCCATCTCAGCGCGGCTGATTCCTAACGCGCCTTGTATATCGCCGCCAAACCATTTGCTCGGAATTGAAACGCTTTTGCCGTTCGGTTCATAAAAAACCGTTTCCTTAATTCGATCACCGCCGACAGAAAGCATTTCGTCCAAAACTCCCAATGCGCGGAAATGCTCTAAACATTCGGGCGAAATGAATTCACCGCAAAGTTTCTGACGCGGAAATTTTTCGCGCTCGACCAAAATTACATCAAAATTTTCCTTAGCCAGACGAATCGCCAGACTTGCGCCAGCCGGTCCTGCGCCGACGATGGCGATTTTAGATTTACGATTTTGGATTTTCATTTTGAATCTTAAAAGTTATTATAACCTTTTGAGATTAAACGGGAAATCAAGAGCGTGTCAGAACCGTCTGCGTGAGCGGATGGCTTCAACTCGCCGACGAAAAACCGCCCGCTCACGCAGACGGTTCTGACCTATTATGAAAATTATTCCGCTTTCGATTCCAACGCCTTTTTATGTCGGCGATGTCAATGTTTATCTGATCAAAGAAGACCCTTTGACGTTGATTGATGTCGGACCGAAAACTTTTGAAGCGCAGAAGGTTTTGCGCGAAAAATTAAAACAAAACGGCGTTAATTTTGCGGACATTCGGCGAGTTGTTCTCACACACGCGCACGAAGATCATTGCGGTTTGGCAAAACAAGTGCGCGACGAAGCGAAAAATGCAGAAATCCTTGTTCACGATTGGGAAACCGGACATCTTTTCGGCAGATTGGCGCGTGAAGAAAACAAAAAATTAATGATTCGCGCCGGAGTTCCCGCAACAGTTTTCGAAGAAATGCAGGAAATGTATGCGGAAATTTCGTTGCTTACAGACGCTTTAAATGACGGCGAATTTTCCGCGCTTGAAGATGAAATGGAACTCGAATTTTCAAGCGGAACACTAAAAGTTTTGCACACGCCGGGACACACGCCCGGAAGTTGTTCTTTTGTGCGCGAAGCAAATCGCACTCTGATCGTCGGCGATTGTGTTTTGAAGAGAATCACGCCGAATCCGATTGTTTCGCCTGATCCGATAAATTCGGAAAAACGCTTTAAATCGCTCGGCGAATATCTTGTAAGTTTAGCCAAAATTAGAAGTTATTCGCCAACCTTAATTTACGGCGGACACGGCGAACCGATCACGGATTTCGAGGAAATTTTTATTCGCTACGTTCGTGCGATTGATGAGCGACAAAAGCGCGTAGTCGAACTCGTAGAAAAAAACGGTTCAACGGCTTTTGATGTTGCTCAGAAACTTTTCCCGCAAGCGATTGACAAAGACGTTCACCGATTTTTAGCGATTTCCGAATCAATCGCACATCTCGATTACGCCGAATCGGAAAACAAAATCGCCGTCGAATTTAAAGAAGGCATCGAATTTTACCGCAAGAAATAAAACCTCAAATCATTCTAAATCTGTCGCCGATACAACTAAATCTAAATTTCGGCGCATCATTTGAAATATACCGGAACGCGAACTTTAGTTCGCAAGTAACAGGCGAACTAAAGTTCGCGTTCCGTTT
The DNA here is from genome assembly GCA_038251885.1 of Pyrinomonadales bacterium. Taxonomy (GTDB): domain Bacteria; phylum Acidobacteriota; class Blastocatellia; order Pyrinomonadales; family Pyrinomonadaceae; genus JAHCHG01. Next base: position 29,734 of record JBBSAX010000032.1, read on the forward strand.
GAAGAGGAATCTATGAAAAAAATTTACTTTCTGCTGGCGTTTTTCTGTTTCACCGCAAATTTTGCATTTGCTCAACAAGCGACTTCTTTTTCACCCGAAGTAAAGCGCGTTGCCGTCTTTAAGAACGGTTTTGCTTTCACATACCGCGAAGGCGAAGCGCAAATTCAAAACGGTTGGGCTTATACGACAAATGCGCCGATTGGTGTTCTTGGAACGGTTTGGGGTTATTCGACTTCGCCCGATATTCGAGTTTCGCAGCTTCTCGCGTCCGAAAATGAAAAAAGTGAAACCGAGCGCGTTGTGAATATTAACGAAATGCTGCTGGCAAACGAAGGCTCGCGGATTCGTTTTGTTGATTACAATAATTCCTCGAAAATATACGAAGGAATTTACGAAATTCTCAGTCTTAACCGTAATTTTGCCATATCGCGGACGGCGGGAAATCAATATCAACAACAAGAAATTACTATTTCATTAAAAACCGAAAGCGGCGTTATGTTGTTTCAATCGGGTTCGCTCAGAAATATCGAATTCTTCGGACAGCCGAAAATGGAAAAACCGATAATCGGCAAGGAAAATCGGCTTTCAATCAAAGTTGATAATGCGAAGGACAATGAAAAGATCAATCTCGGAATCGCCGCTTTAGAGCGCGGAATTCGCTGGATTCCGGCTTATCGCGTTGAAGTAAAAGGAACTCCGGTCAAAGAAGCGAAACTCGAACTCGAAGCGATGCTGATTAATGAATTGACCGAATTAAAAAATTCCGAAGTTTATTTCGTCGTCGGCGTTCCGCATTTTATGTTTCAGGATTTGATGTCGCCGCTTTCGATGAACACGGCGTTTGCCGGAGTTTCGAGTTATTTCCAAACGGGCGCAGGTAATTCTC
>JBBSAX010000033.1:0-30453 GCA_038251885.1 Pyrinomonadales bacterium
TAAAGCATTGAACGCGATTGATGAATTAAAAAATATTGTCGGCGCGGAAGCAACGCAAAAGATCGTTTTAGAAGAATGTCTTTTCGGCAGAGAAGTTTCGTTGATAATGTTTGCTGACGGAAAACATTTCACTCTGATGCCTCCGGCGCGAGATCACAAACGCATCGGCGAAAATGACACGGGCGCAAACACCGGCGGGATGGGCGTAATCACGGATGCCGGATTGCTTTCGCCCGAACAAACTGCAGAAATTGTCGAAAAAATAATCAAACCGACTTTAGAAGGCGCGGAGAAAGAAGGCTATCCGTTTCGCGGAATTTTGTTTCTCGGCTTGATGATGACCGAAGAAGGCGCGAAAGTTTTGGAATACAACGTCCGCTTCGGCGATCCTGAAACGCAAGCAATTTTAATTCGTCTGGAAAATGATTTCGTCGAAGTCTGCGAAGCGATTCTTAATCAAACACTCGACAAATTATTTTTTGAATGGAAAGAGGGAAGTTCGGCGTGTGTCGTTTTAGCTTCAAAAGGCTATCCGCAAAAAGCGCAGACAGGCGATGAAATAAAAGGTTTGGAAAACATTGTAAAGCAAGACGAAATCAACATTTTCCACGCCGGAACCTCTAAAAATGAAAACGGAAATTTCATCACATCAGGCGGCAGAGTTCTCGGCGTAACCGCCACTGCAAGAAACCTAAACGGCGCAATTCACCGCGCATATAAAGCCGTCAACGAAATAAATTGGGACGGAATGCAGTATCGGCGCGATATTGGAAAATAGATTGTTAATAATTTTGCAAAGTTTTTGAATAGCTTTCAAAATTTGCCCTCATCTCATCAATGTGATCACCACCGAATTTTTCGCGCATTGCATTTGCCAAAATGATTGCCAGCATCGCTTCGCCGATAACGCCTGCCGCCGGAACTGCCGTGACATCCGAGCGTTCAAATGCCGCAAGGTCTTCTTTTTTTGTATCAATATCAACGGAGCGAAGCGGTTTTTTTAATGTTGAAATCGGCTTCAAATATCCGCGAACGCGAAGTTCTTCCCCGTTTGTGATTCCGCCTTCGAGTCCGCCTGCGCGGTTTGTCATGCGTTTGAAATTTTCGTTTTCATAAACGATTTCGTCGTGAACTTTTGAACCTAAAAGTCCGGCATTTTCAACGCCCATGCCGATTTCAACGGCTTTCGTCGCTTGAATTGACATAAATGCCTGAGCGATTCGTCCGTCGAGTTTTTCATTCCAAGAAGTGTGCGAACCCAAACCGACGACGACATTTTTTGCAACGACTTCAAAAATTCCACCCAAAGTATCGCCTTCTTCTTTGGCTTTATCAATCAATTCGATCATTTGATTCTGCACATTTTCATCGGCGCAGCTTAAAGGCGAATTTTCATCAATCGAACAGATTTCTTCCCAAGTTTTTTCCAGAGATTTTTCGGGAACTTCGCCGAGTTTGATAACGTGGCTTCTGATTTCAGTTCCGAAATTTTCAAGCAATTGTTTGGCAAATGCGCCACAAGCGACTCGTGCGGCGGTTTCTCGTGCCGAAGCGCGTTCTAAAATATCTCGTAAATCGCGTGAGCCGAATTTTTGTCCGCCGGCAAGATCGGCGTGTCCGGGACGCGGACGAGTTACAACGCGCGTTCGGTTCGGATTTACTTCCGTCTTTTCGCTTGCCATAATGTCTTCCCAATGAACGAAATCTTTGTTGACAATCATTAATGAAATCGGCGAACCGAGCGTTTTTCCGTGCCGAACGCCTGATAAAATCTCGATCTTGTCGCTTTCGATTTTCATCCGTCCGCCGCGTCCGTAACCTTGCTGTCTGCGCCAGAGTTCGTGATTTACTTTTTCGACATCAATCTCTAAACCTGCGGGCAAACCTTCGATTATTGAAATCAAGGCTTTTCCGTGTGATTCTCCGGCTGTTGTAAATTTAAAGTTCATAATTTTTTTGACCACAAAGACAAAATGAACACAAAATTTTATAAAGTTAAGAAATAAATTTCGGAATAGATAATAACTGATAGATAACAGATGACAGATTTAATCTATCAGTTATTATCTTTCATCTATTATCTATTTCGAATATTAAAGTATTGAAAACAAATACACTTTAATTTTTACATTCTTCAAAATTATATAATTTCACCTTTATAAAATCTCTCTGTGTTCTTCGTGTCTTTGTGGTGAAATTTATTTTATTCTTCTACGAAATACGATTAATCCGATGCTTGCCAAAATCAAAATTCCGCCGAGAAAAGTCTGCGGAAGAAGTTTTTCGCCTAAGAAAGCTCCGCCGATTAAAACGGCGATCAACGGCGTAACGAGCGAAATCATCATTGCTTTCGTTGATTCAATTCTACTCAAAAGCCAGTAATAAAGCCAAAACGCCGCGATTGTTCCGAAAATCGTCAGATACAAAACGCAAATAATCGCCATCCACGTCCAATTCAATTTCAAAGGATTTCCTTCAAATGTCAGAGCGTAAATGATAATCGGCAAAATTCCGCAAATCATCTGCCCGAAAAGCATTGTTACCGGATGAAGTTTTCCGCCGTAGGCTTTGATTAAAATTGAAGCGTGTGCAGCGGTGTAAGCACCGATGACGATTGCAACGCAACCCGCAAAAGCGAAGAAATTATTTATTTGCAATTGTTCGAAGAAAATCACTGTAACTCCGATAATTCCGAGCAAAACCGCAAAAATTTTCAGCCAAGTAATTCGTTCCGCAGGAAGATGAATCCAAGCCAAAGCGAGTCCGAAAACCGTAATCATAGCTTGCAAAACTGCCGCAAGTCCCGATGAAATGTATTGTTCACTCCAGAAAACAAGACTGTAATTTACGGAAAATTGCAAAATTCCCGTTCCGCCCAGTAGAAGCCAATCGCGTTTGCCCTTGGGAAGCGGAATTTTCTGCACGAAAATAATTATCGCCAAAATAAAAAGCGCGAGAATAAATCTCGACGCGGCAAATGTGATCGGCGGCAAATCTCTGAGTCCGATTTTGATAAAAATCCAAGTCGTTCCCCAAATCAAGCACAGAATTAGCCAGATAATTATTTTCATTTTGGTTGGTTAGTGGTTAGTAGTTAGTTGTTAGTTGATTCTGAATGTTTGAAATCAACTAACGACTAACAACTAACCACTAACAAAATTATTCCTTCTCATAAAAACTCAAACTATTATCGCCCTGTTTAACGATTCGCCAACGACGAAGATTTCTGACTTCATCAGGCAAAATCTTTTTGAAATGATGTTCAACAACCAAAACTCCGTCTTTATTTAATATAGTAAAATCTGAGTTACCGATCTCAAATAGAACAATCGAATAATCATTTTTATAAGGCGGGTCATAGAAAATAATATCCCAACCGTTTTTGTGTTCACGGCTGACAAAATTTTCGGCTGAATTGCAGATTATCTCGGTTTTTTCTTCTGGAATTTCTAAATGATCGAGATTTACTTCGATTAAACCGCAGGTGCGGCGAGATTTGTCTAAGAAAGTAGAAAAGAGCGCACCGCGTGAAATTGCTTCGATTCCGATTGCGCCAGTTCCGGCGCATAAATCGAGAAAACGGGTTTGGTCGGTAATCAGCGGATTTAGAATATTAAACAGAGTTTCGCGCAGGCGGTCAGAAGTCGGGCGGGTTTTGGTATCATTCGGACTCTTTAAATTGCGTCCGCGATATTCGCCGGCAATAATACGCATCTGATTAATGGTGAATTAGTAATGGTAAATGGTAAATGAATGTTTTTTTAATTCATAATTCATAATTCACTATTCACCATTAAAAAAGTTATTTTCGGTCGTAAAAACTAAGAGCCGTGTCACCTTGAACGACTACGCGCCAGCGGCGCATTACGCCGATATTTTCAGGGAAAAACATTTCCGCGTGATGTTCTATGACTAAAACTCCGCGTTGTTTTATAGCAACACCGCGGCTGAAATAATCAAGAACTTCGTCGTAATTTGCGTCGTATGGCGGATCGAAATATACAACGTCCCATTGGCGTTTGCGTTTTCCCGCTTTCTTTAAAAACGGCACGACTTCCATCTCATAAACTTCGCCGTGTCCTTCTTTAATGTCTAAGTTCTGCAGATTCTTTTTGATGAAACTGCACATTTTTGCCGACCGCTCGACAAATGTGGCGATTAAAGCACCGCGCGAAATCGCTTCGATGCCGACTGTTCCGCTTCCGGCGCATAAATCGAGGACTCTGCCGGCTTTGACACGGCGATAAAGAATTCTGAACATAACTTCACGAATTCTTCGGGCAGTCGGTCGCACTTTCGGAGATTCGGTACTTTTTAAGTATTTTCCTCTGTGTTTTCCGTCCGTTACCTGCATATCGGAAACAATTCGCGGTCTGTTGTCTTTTTCCCAGGGTTTGAAACTTTTTCCACTCGGTGTATATGGTTTTTTCGATTGGAATTTAGTATTTTTCGGGCGAAATTTATCATCACGCGGCTGATACCGATTGTCCTTACTTTGAAATTTATCATTTCGAGGTTCGTATCTGTTTTCACGCGGTGGATATTTTCGCTCACCAAAAGTTTTCTCGCCCTCTTTTTTTTCGTAATTTTTCTTATAATAGGGTTTGGATTCGTCAGTTCCAGTTGGTCGTCGGTTATTCATTTTTTAGTCCCTTTTTCAAATTTGTGGGCTGATTACATGATTATCGTAACGGTTCAGTAATTTAATCTAAACAAACAGTTTTTTGTTTCTACAAATTTTGTGAACAAATGGGGTTAAACTATTTATTTGAGATAATTTATTTGTTCCGAATTTATTTGAAACTAAATCAACAGGCTATGTTAAAAAACAGTCAGAGATTAAAACTAATACTGAAATTTAATCAAATCTTGATAAAAAAAACAATGATTAAAATCGTTTTTTATAACGATACTTCATAATTTAACCGATTCCGGCTAGTTTAAATCTTGCATCGGCTTTGGTTATTTCGATCAGATGCGAAGTTTCCTGGGTTAAACGCTTCGAGGTTAAATAAAATTCAGCTTCCTTTCGCGCTTTTTCCAAAATCTCCAAATCACGAATGATATTGCCGATTTTGAAAGTTTGAACACCCGATTGCCTTGTTCCGAGTATTTCACCTTGTCCGCGAATCTCCAAATCTTTTTCGGCGATTCGGAAACCATCGCTCGTTTCTTCCATAATTCCGAGTCGTTCTTTGGCAACGGCGGTTTTTTTATCGCCGGTCAAAAGCACGCAAAAAGATTGTTCCGCACCGCGCCCGACTCGCCCTCTGAGTTGATGAAGTTGCGATAAACCGAACCTCTCGGCGTGTTCGATAATCATTAAACTTGCGTTCGGTACATCAACTCCTACTTCTATTACGGTTGTCGAAACTAAAATGTTTGTTTTACCTTCGGCAAAACCGCGCATAATTTCTTCTTTCTCCGCGCCTTTCATTTTGCCGTGCAAAAGTCCGACCTTAAAATTCGGAAAAACTTTGTCGCGCAATTCTTCAAACATTATCGTCGCGGCTTTCAAATCCATTTTTTCCGATTCTTCGATCAATGGATAAACAATATAAACCTGTCTGCCCAAGTTTATTTCGCGCGTTATTCCATTATAAACGCCAATACGCTGATCTTCACCGACCACGACGGTTTTCACAGGAGTTCGTCCGGGCGGAAGTTCGTCAATGACGGAAACATCCAAATCACCATAAACCGTCATCGCTAAACTGCGCGGAATCGGTGTTGCCGTCATTACCAAAATATCGGGATTAAGTCCGCGTTCACGAAGCTGCGCCCGTTGCAAAACTCCGAAACGATGTTGTTCGTCAACGACCGCCAAACCTAATTTTTCAAATTCGACCGCATCTTGAATCACGGCGTGCGTTCCGATGACGGCTTGAATCTCGCCTTTGGCAATGTCGCCCTGAACTTTTCTTTTTTGCGCGGCTCGCAAACTTCCAGTTAATAAATCAACGCGATACGGCGAATTTTCAAAAATCTTCTTCGCATTTCGCAGATGCTGTTCCGCCAAAATCTCGGTCGGAGCCATCAGCGCAGTTTGATAACCGTTTTCCATCGCGGCAAACATCGCCAGAAATGCGACAATTGTTTTTCCGCTGCCGACATCGCCTTGAATCAGACGGTTCATCGGCGCATCGGAAGTCAAATCGTCGAAAATTCTTTTAACGACGCGTTCCTGTGCGCCGGTTAATGTGAACGGCAAAAGTTTTTTAATTCGTTCGTGAATTTTATCGGAAATTTCGATCAAAGTTCCTTTCGGCTCTTTTTTTCGTTCGCCTCGTTTTAATTGTAATGCAAATGAAACCCAGAAAAATTCCTCAAAAATCAAACGTAGATGCGCTTCGCTTCGCGCTTTTGTATATTCGAGCAAATCAATTTTTTCAGGCGGAAAATGAATTTCTTCAATTGCCTGTGCGCGTGAAATCAGTTTTTGACGCTTGCATAAATCTTGCGGCAAAGTTTCTTTAATCGAACCTTTTTCGAGATTTTGTAAAACATTAAAAACAATTTCGCGCAATCTTTTTGTTCTAAATTGTCCGAGTTTGCGATACACAGGAACGCGCCGCGCCGTGTGAATCATCGCAAATTCGGGATTATCGGAATCTTCAAAATCTTCCAACTCGTCCTTTGTCTTTTGTCCTTTGTCCTTTGTTTTTTTCCCCGCGTCGCCGTGTTGTTGCGTCGCCGTGTTTTCGTCATCAAGAAGATTTCTAAGCAGTCCGAAACTTTCCGTGTCTTCAACATTCGGTAAAATTTCGAGTTCGTCGTCGGGTTTGGTGATTTTTAAACCGTAAGTATTGCGCCGCGCATCCCATTCCCATTTGCCGTAAGCGACGAATCGTGTGCCGCGTTCAAATTTTTTCTGCCAGTAATTAACAATGTGATGCGCTTGTTTTCCTGAAACAAACCACCAAACGACGACGGGTTTTCGCGTTCGCTCGACATCCGAACCTGTGATTTCAAAAATATAAAGCGGCGGCGCACCTTTCGCACGATTTTTACCAACCCGAAATCCGCCCGAAACTCTCGTATAAATTTCGATTGACGCTTCCAAACCCTCGTAAAGTTCGTCAATTTGAATCAGATTCGAGCGGTCTTCATAACGCATCGGAAAATAATTCAAAAGGTCTTCGACATTTGCGTCTGACAAATCACTTTTATTAGCAAATCCTGCAACCGCCATCGCCAATTTCCGCGACATTGCGACCGATAAATCAACAATTTCGTATTTATGAAGTTCGACAAGAGAAGTTTGCAGATTAAGTTTCATCTATCAAATATTAACACGAATTTTAAGTTTCCAATTTGAATGGATTAAAGTCCGTGTTTTTGTCGTAATAATCTTCGCTTTCGGCTTTTTTCAAGAAATTAACAATCAAATATGTAAACGGCGTGGCGATGACTTCCCATAAGACTTTGATAAAATAATTTCCGATCATCACGCTGATAAGTTGTTCGTTTGACCAAATTCCGAAAAATGCAATTGGATAAAAAACTATCGAATCGGCGATTTCACCGACGATTGTTGAGCCGATTGTGCGAATCCAAAGAAATTTGCCGTTGAAAAAAAGTTTCATTTTGGCGAGAACAAACGAATTAACGAATTCACCCAACCAAAATGCCGTCAAAGAAGCCAAAACGATGCGCGGAACTTGTCCGAAAATCATATTCAGCGCGTTTATTTGTTCGGGCGACATCGTTTTCGCCGGCGGTAGCGCAGTAACCACAAAAGACATCAAAGACGCGAAAATCAACGCACCGAATCCTGCCCAAATTACTTTGCGCGAACGTGCATAACCATAAACTTCCGTTAAAATATCGCCGAAAAGATAGCTGATCGGAAAAAATAAAACGCCCGCGCCGTAAATATATTCGCCGTAAAACGGCAGATTTATTGATGAAACTTTGTGAACGCCGATTAAATTTGAACACAATAAAACGGTGACGAACGCCGCCATTATAAAATCGTAATAACGATAAGAAGTTCTTTTCAGATATTTTCTCCGTTTGAAATTTTGTTTGATTTTAGCAAATCAAGGTAGAACTTTATAGCTCAAAACTTGCATACTTTCGTGCAGAAACAAAGCAAATTCGCCGCGTGTAAAAACTTGTTCGCCGTTCCGTGTTTTCTCAAAATTTACCGGAACGGCTTCTTTACCGAAAATGTTCGTCCAGAGATCAATAACCTCGTTTTTGGTAATCGGGTTTTTGCCTTGAAAATTTAAATCTTTATTAACTAAACCGATATTATAAGTTTGCAAAAGAATGCCGACCGAACGATAGAAAGGTTCTTTTTTATCAAGGTCTTTGATCGAATTTACGGAGGTTATATTTTGCGGATTAAAAGGTTTGAGCAAGCCGATTTGGTATGGAATTTTATTTGATTCTTTAGCGTGTTTGACCAGTAAATCAAGGGTCATTCGCAAAAACTGAGCAAAATCGCCGCGAGTTAAAATCGTGTTTTCATTAAATTTATTGTCCGAGTATCCGAAAGAGATTTTGTAATTATCGGTTAAATTGGAAATGGATTCATAGTAAGGTGAATCGGTTTTGACATCGGTAAAATCTTTGACATTTTCGGGGAAAAAATAGATTTCGACGGAATTTTGTGCAATGAAATTATAAGTTATTAGAGCTGAAACCGCGATTGTTTTGCCGTCGCAAAGCGTTGGGCTGAATTTTGCTTTCTGCGCCGCTTTTAAAGCAATCTCAAAAAAAATTTGATCGCCGTTGACTTTTACAATTTCAACAATATTTCCATTTATATCAATATTTACAGTGACGTTGACCGATCCGCTGTTACTTTCATTTTTGAATTCGTTCGGGTAATCAGGTTCATAAAAAAATACGATTTTTCCGATTTCAAATTCTTTACAATCTGCTATTGAGTTTGCCCCCAAAACTTGCGGAATAACTTCGACTTTGCCCTTTGTTTGGGCAAAAATACTGAGAGGGAAAATTATGAAAAGTGTAACCAAAACTCTTACCATCAAAAAAACTCCAATGAAAAATAATTCTTTCAACGAATTTTACAATAAATTTTTTTATTATCAACAATTGTATTGGATAAATGTGTGCGAAAATTAATTTTATCGCCTTATCAAGAAAAATTTCGAGATAAAACATAGTTTTGTTCATTCGGAAAATCCCTTTTTCGGCTATAATTTCAATATCGTTGAAGATTTTAAAATGATGAAAGAACACACACAAACGGGCGGAATATCGGCAAAGAAAGACCAGTCTTTTTCCGAATTTACAGACTCTTTTAAGTTTGACCGACGACTTTTTGATGCCGATATTCGCGTCAATATCGCGTATTGCAACGCGCTTTTTCACTCAGGAATTCTCAATCGTCAGGAATCTCAAAGAATTACGAACGGTTTGGAGATAATTTTGAAACGCGCTGAGTTCGACCGGAATTATTTCAACGAATTTCCGGCAACTAACATTCACTCCTTTATCGAATCGCGGCTTGTTCAATTAGTCGGTGATGTCGGCAGAAAACTGCAAACCGGAAAAAGTCTGCACGAACAAATCGCCACGACATTTCGGCTTTGGCTGAGAACCGAAATCGAAGAAATCGCAAAATCTACGACCGATTTGCAAAAAACTTTGATCAAAACTGCGGAAAAAAACAAGAATGCAATTCTGCCGGGTTACGCGCATTTGAAGAAGATTGAGCCGATTTTATGGGCGCATTGGTGTCTGGCGTATTTTGAAATGTTCGCCCGCGATCTCGAAAGATTGGACGAAGTTTGGCGGCGCGTCAATGTTTTGCCGTTCGGTTCGGGCAATCTGGCAGGAACTTCGTTTGAAATTGACCGCGAAGAAATGGCGCAGATTTTGGGTTTTGAAGGGATTTCTTCAAACAGCCTCGACGCAATTTCCGACCGCGATTTTGCCGTCGAATTTATAAACGCTTGCGCTCTGTTGATGATTCATCTTTCACGTCTTTCAGAAGATTTATTGCTTTATTCTTCGGACGAATTCGGCTTTATTAAATTTAATTCTGAAAATATACAAAATGAAACCGCTTTAGAATTAATTCGGGCAAAAACAGGACGTATTTTCGGACATCAAACTGCTCTTCAAACAACTCTAAAGTCTTTACCAATTGGCTTTAGCAAAGATTTGCAGGAAACAAAGGAATCGGTTTTCGATACGATTGAAACGCTAAAAAAATGTCTGAAAATTTTATCTTCGGTTTTCCAAAATGTTTCTGTCAAAGAAGTGAAAATGCGAAATTCAGTTAAACAAATCCTAAATTCGGCAGAATTGGAAAATTATCTAATAAATCGCGGCATTGCTTTCGGGACGGCAAAAGATTTAGTTGGAAAAATTGTTTTATTTGCTAAGTCGAAAACTAAAAAACTCAATGAATTAAGTCTTTCTGAATTGCAGAGTTTTTCGTCCGAGTTTGAAGCTGATGTTACAAATATTTTTGATCTCGAACAAATTTTAGCAAGCAAAAATCAAATCGGCGGAACTGCGCCGGAAACGGTTTATGAAGCCTTGGAAATAGCGAAAAGCGATTTGGAAATTGAAAGCTGAAGTGATTTTAAATGAACAATTTCGTCCGAAATTTATTGACCGAATGGCGCAAACTCGGTTTGCCATTTGAAGACGAAACTTTTGTTGTCGCGGTTTCGGGCGGCGCGGATTCGGTCAGTCTTGCGCTCGCTTTGCACGAATTGAAAGAGCGGAAAAAGTTGAATCTGCGTTTTGTTATCACGCATTTTAATCATAATTTGCGCGGCGTTGAAAGCGTAGAAGACGAAAAGTTTGTTAAAAAACTTGCCGGAAAATACGGATTTGAACTTGCCCTAAAAAAAGAAAATATTGTAAAACAGGGAAATCTAGAACAGAACGCCCGCAATGCACGCTATAAATTTCTTAACGAAACTGCCGAAAATATTCACGCTTTCGGAATTTTGACCGCGCATACGCTCAACGATCAAGCCGAAACTTTTTTAATAAATCTAATTCGCGGAAGTGGCTTGGAAGGTTTGGGCGCAATGCACGCGCTTCGCGTTCAAGTTAAAGAAAAGTCCGAGATCAGATTAATTCGACCTTTATTGAATTGGGCAAGGCGCGAAATGACCGAAAAATTTTGCCGCGACTGTAAGATCGAATATCGGTATGACACGATGAATGAAGATTTGGCGTTTCAGCGCGTTAGAATCAGAAAGGTGTTGCTTCCTTTGCTTGAGGATTTTAATCCGAAAATTATTGAAAATCTGGCTCGGACTTCGTTTTTATTGCAAGAAGATTTTCAGGCTTTGGAAAAGATTTCGGAACTCGGAATTATCGGATTTGAAAATATATCAAACAAAAGTGGTGAAAAAAACGAATTGGAAATTAAACAATTGAAAAACTTATTTCCTTCGATGCGCCGCAAAATTTTACGCGATTGGCTGAAAAATCAGCGCGGCGATTTGCGAAGTTTGGACTTCAAACATATTGAAGCTGTTGAGAATCTTATATTTAGCCGAAAAAGCGGAAAGATGGTAGAATTACCTGATAAGGAATTTGTCGTAAAAGAAAATGGGAAAATAACTTTTACGACAAAGAAAAGTTGAAAAAAGATGTTCGGGCATTTACAATCAAAGGTTAGGTTTTGAAAACCGTTGCAGAATTTTGAAAGAACAACGAATAACAGGAAACTTTCATCATAAAATCTGTAACGAAATTGAGAGGTACACTTTCAAATATTTTAGTTGAAAGTTAATTTTTGGAGGCAATAAGTTGAGTTCAAAAGCAAAACAAGTTTTACTGTGGGTAATGATTATTTTCAGTTTGGTACTGTTTGTTTATTTTCTGCAAAGCAAACAAGCAACGCCGGATGATTTGACCATTTCCGCAGCAATCACCCGCATTAATAATAAGGATTTCAAGGAAGCATATTTCAAGCAGTCGCAAGTCGAATTTGTTGATAATACGGGCAAAAAATTTATCACTACAATCGGCAGCGATCCGACGCGTGAAACGCTTCTTAAAGTTGTTACCGAATACAATGCGGCAAATTCGTCCGCACAAATTGAAGTTAAGGAAGAGCCACTTTCAAGCGGTTGGGGTTGGATTGTTTTAATCAATGCACTTCCGTTTTTACTTCTGATCGGTTTCCTTGCATTTACTTTGCGGCAAATGCAAGCCGGTGGAAACAAAGCACTTAGCTTTGGTAAATCTAAAGCAAAGTTGCTTAATAATCAGCAAAAGCGTGTAACATTTAAGGATGTTGCCGGTGTTGATGAAGCAAAGGAAGAATTACAGGAAATCATCGAATTCCTGAAAGACCCGCAAAAATTTCAAAAACTCGGCGGAAAGATTCCGAAAGGCGTTTTGATGGTCGGACCTCCGGGAACGGGTAAAACACTTCTTGCCAAAGCCGTAGCCGGTGAAGCGAATGTTCCGTTTTTCTCGATTTCGGGTTCTGATTTCGTCGAAATGTTCGTCGGTGTCGGCGCATCGCGTGTTCGGGATTTATTTGAACAAGGTAAAAAGAACGCGCCGTGCATTATTTTCATTGACGAAATTGATGCGGTCGGACGACATCGCGGCGCAGGTTTAGGCGGCGGACACGATGAACGCGAACAAACTTTGAATCAACTTCTCGTCGAAATGGACGGTTTTGAATCGAACGACGGCGTTATTTTAGTTGCTTCGACCAACAGACCTGACGTTCTCGATCCGGCACTTCTTCGTCCGGGACGATTTGACCGTCGCGTAATGGTCGGCAGACCTGACATCAAGGGACGAGAAGGAATTCTTAAAGTTCATACGCGTAAAATTCCGCTTGATGAAAATGTTGACATCAATGTAATCGCTCGCGGAACTCCCGGTTTTACGGGTGCAGATTTAGCCAATCTGGTCAATGAAGCGGCTTTGAATGCGGCGCGTTTCAACAAAAAAGTTGTTACGATGTCGGATTTTGAAGTTTCAAAAGACAAGGTAATGATGGGCGCGGAACGTAAGAGTATGGTTTTGTCGGACGAAGAAAAACGTCTGACGGCTTATCACGAAGCCGGACACACGCTCGTCGGTTTGAAAGTTCCGTCGGCTGATCCGGTTCATAAAGTTTCGATTATTCCGCGCGGAATGGCTCTCGGCGTAACAATGCAGCTTCCTGAAGAAGATCGTCACAGTTATACAAAAGAGCATCTGACAAGCAGAATCGCAATTTTGATGGGCGGACGAATTGCTGAAGAAATCTATCTCGGCGAAGATCAGATTACGACCGGCGCATCGAATGACATTGAACGTGCCACCGAACTTGCCCGCGCAATGGTTTGTGAATACGGAATGAGTCCGCTCGGTCCGCTTACTTTTGGTAAAAAGGAAGAGCAAATTTTCTTGGGACGCGAGATTTCACAGCATCGCGATTATTCGGAAGATACGGCGATAAAAATTGACGAAGAAGTCAAGAAAATCATTGCCGTCCAATACGAGTTGGCGAAAAAAGTAATTACCGAAAACGGCGAAGCAATGATTCGACTTGCCGAAGCACTTCTTGAAAAAGAAACTTTGGACGGAGTTCAAATTCGCCGTGTCGTTGCCGGACTCCCGCTTGATGATGACGATTCGGGTTCGGATGACGACGGAACGCCGGAAGCCGAAGAAACTTCGCGCAATCCGTTCAAGAAAACGATTCTGCCGCCGATCACCGGAAACAATCCGGCAACTGCGTAAGAAAAGTAAAAAGGCAAAATCAAAAAGGCAAAAGTGAGTTTTCTTACTTTTGCCTTTTTTGATTAAGTTTCAATGAAATCGCAAATGCAAAACTCAATATCAAAAGAAATATTTGTATGGGATTAAATAGTATTTTGATTTTAGAAAGACAGATATTTATAATTTCTTCTCACTTTAAAATATAAGATTTTCTTCCCCAGATGGTGTATTCAGAATGTTAGCGCACCTCGACTTTTAGCTTTCTTACCTTTCCGTCTTGTGCTTGATTTGTCGGATAATAGCCGATGGTGTAACGCCAATTTATAGCCGACAGAATTTCCGAATAAACTTCGTCAGCCTGTTCGGGTTGTTCTAAATAACTTGTCGAACCGCCCGTAAATTTTGCAATCTCTGAAACCGCTGTTTGTTGCCGAAATAGCATTTCAGCCCGCGATTGCAGATATTTCTCAGTAACTTTTCGAGCTTTGAAAACATTTTTGCGTGTTTCCGCCATCGCTTTTTCACTTTCATCCAAAACTGCTTTTGCATTTTGTAATCGGGAAATAAGATTTTCATTCCCCGATTACGAAATTGAAAATTTGCCGTTTCATTACTATACACCAAAGAAATGTAAAGAATTTTTTTTCTAGCCTGATGACAAAACGTATAACCAATCGGCAGAGTAATTGTGATTATCCGCTTATATTGCCGAAAATAATCATATAGAATAAACACAAAATCCTTTATCAGATTAAGGCAAATAAGCCGCCGCAATCGGATTATCGCTTGCCAAGCCAAAATTTTGTATCGAAACTCCATTTGTGCTTTGCAATAGATACCAAACTCCATCCCGAAAAACAGCCGCATCCGTTTTACCATCCCCGTCATAATCTGCCGGAGCCGGAATATCATCTGCTAAACCGTATTGAAAAGCCGTAAAGCCTTGCGAACTTCTCAATATGTACCAAGTTCCGTTTCGATAAACAGCTTCATCGGCTTTGCCGTCGCCGTCGTAATCGCCAACTGTCGGTTTATCGCTTAAAAGTCCGAAATTAATAACTGTGTAGCCTTGACTTGAACGATTCAGATGCCATTCGCCGTTACGGTAAATTGCTTGGTCAATTCGCCCGTCGCCGTCAAAATCAGCCGGAACGGGTTTATCGGTTGCAAGCCCGAAATTCACAACTTGCGTTTGATTGTTGGTTAAATCACGCATCCACCAAGTTCCGGTGCGATAGATTGCTAGTTCGGCGCGTCCGTCGCCACTGTAATCTGCGGGGACGGGAATGTCGTCCGGCAAGCCGAATTGAACGATTCCGACGCTTTGATCTGAACTTTTCAGCCAATACCAAACACCGTCACGATAAACTGAAATATCGGTTTTACCGTCGCCGTCAAAATCGGCGGGCGTGATTTTGTCTGTCGAAAGACCGAATTGCGCGGCGGAGAATCCGGCAGAGGATTGATTCAGATACCAAACTTTGTCGGATGGTCGAAAGACGGAAATATCAGAGCGTCCGTCGCCATCAAAGTCGGTAACCGAATTTCTCGGTAGCGGCTGCCAGTCCGGTGTGTAAACATTTCCTAATATAAGAGGAGTTAGTGATCCTCCGGTTGTATCCATCAAGTAAATCCCAGGGGGATATTGAAGAGAACCGTAGTCGAGAACAAATTTAGTGCCGTCAGGCGACCAATCAATCCAGCTAGTGCAGCATTGACTTATTGTGACTTCTCTAATCGGGTCGCCGATCACTAGATATGAATTAAGGTCATTATCTTCACCAGTGAATGCAATATATGCGATTCGTTGTCCGTCAGGAGACCATTTCGGATTAAAATTAAACCAATAGAATGAATCATTATATGCCCTAATATTGCTGCCGTCCGCATTCATCACGTTGATTCTTACTTTATCCGAGGGAAAATTAAATGTGTTAAAAGCAATTTTAGAACCGTCCGGGGAGAATGCCGGATCTCCGTCTTCTACCGAAGAATTTGTAAGATTGACAAGACTGCTTCCGTCAACGTCTATCGTGAAGATGTCTCCTGCCGATTGAAAAGCGATTTTCCTCCCGTCCGGTGACCAACTCAAGGAAGAACCAACCCGGTGCATAGGAAATGGAATGATGGGCGTAAGTTCGGTTTGATTTGAGCCGTCGGCGTTCATCACTTTGAGAACTCCATTATCAGAAGTGTCCCAACTCAGAAACGCAAGCCTTCTTCCGTTCGGTGACCACGAAGGAGCGTATTCGCGTAGATTAGGACTGTTTGTGAGCCGGGTCTGTTGTGATCCGTCGTTGTTCATAACATAGATTTCAGAGTTGCCATCGGTGTTGCTGATGTAGGCAATCTTGCCGTTAATACGAAGCGGCGACGTTTGAGCGAAAGCCGCCGTAGTCAACAGAAATGTTGACAGACAAATGGCTGTAAAAATTATCCTCAGCCAATTTGCGACGATGTTTGATTTGTAATTTGTGTTCATTTTCTTTCTCCTTTTTGATTACGGCAGAAAAGCTGCCGAAACGGGCTTATCATTTGTCAGTCCAAACTGCTGAATTGAAATCCCGCTTGCGCTTTGGCGCAGATACCAAGTTCCATTACGATAAACCGCCGCGTCCGTTCGCCCGTCGCCGTCGTAATCAGCGGGCGCGGGAATATCGGTTGATAATCCAAACGGAAACGCCGTGAAACCTTGTGAACTTTGCAGTAAATACCAAGTTCCATCACGGTAAACCGATTGGTCAGCGCGTCCGTCGCCGTCGTAATCGCCGATGAGAGGTTTATCCGTCGCTAATCCGAAATTAACAACCGTGTAGCCTTGACTTGAACGATTCAGATGCCACTCGCCGTTGCGGTAAATTGCCTGGTCAATTCGCCCGTCGCCGTCATAATCAGCCGGAACAGGTTTGTCGTTTGAAATGCCGAATTGAATTGTATTGACTTGGTTATTCGTTAAGTTTTGAATCCACCAAACGCCGTTGCGATAGACGGCAAGTTCGGCGCTTCCGTCGCCCGAATAATCAGCCGGAACAGGAATATCCGAAGCGATGCCGAATTGCCGCGCATTAAAACTGTTGTCGGAACTTTTCAGCCAATACCAAACACCGTCACGATAAACGGAAATATCGGTTTTGCCGTCGCCATCAAAGTCGGCAGGCGTGATTTTGTCGGCTGAAAGTCCGAACTGCGTGGCGGAAAATCCGTTGGTTGATTGATTCAGATACCAAACCCCGTTGATTGGGCGAAAGACGGAAATATCCGAGCGTCCGTCGCCGTCAAAATCAAACGGTGTGTGGCGCGATGCAACCGCGTCTCCCTGGTAACGCACGAGTGCCACGTTTGCAAAAAGATCCGACTGCGTAGTAAATCCGCCGGAAATAATTTTGCCGTTTGGTTGAATTGCGAGAGCATAACTTGAATCGTACTGATTGCCGATTGGCGTTGTGATATTGCCGTTTGTGCCGAAGCTCGCGTCCCGTGAGCCGTCCGCGTTTAACCGCGTCAGAGCGAAAACAGAATGGCTTTCCTGAAAAACGTAACCGGCGGCAACAATTTTTCCGCTCCGTTGCAGAGCAATATCGTAAATGGGAGAATTTCCGCCGCCGTGCGTAAAGATTCCGCCCGCGGCAAAACCCGTATCCATTGAACCGTTCGCGTTGTAACGAACGATTCCGCTGTTTCCGTTGACGAGAATTTTGCCGTCCGGCTGAAGCGCGATTGCATTAGGATTGTCGGTTTGAGTAATGTCCGTGCTAACAATTCCGCCCGCGCCGAACGAAGCGTCAAGGGAACCGTTTGAGTTATAACGAACAATGGCATAGTCGAGGAAGCCGCTAAAATTATCTGCCGCCGAACCCGCTATGATAATTTTACCGTCGGGCTGCAAACTCACATCTGCGGGAAAGTTTCTTGAACTGACTGTGGTTACAACTCTGCCGCCCGCGCCGAACGCGGTATCGAGCGAGCCGTTTACGTTAAAGCGAATAGTGCCGAAACTATGACAGTAGCCGCTTGCGTTGCAGCCCCACGCGAGAGCGACTATTTTACCGTCAGGCTGGATGACAACTCCTTCAGAGAGCGTTGCAAAATTAGTCGTTGATTTGCCGCCAGTGCCAAACGAAGTGTCGAGTGTTCCGTCGGCGTTGAAACGAAAAATGATAAAGTTGGAATTTCCAATAACCTGATAGTAATGATAACCGACGGCGACGATTTTCCCATCCGTCTGCAAGGCAATATGGTTGACAACTTCTCCGCTGCTGAGCGGAAAGATGATTTTGCCGCCCGTTCCGAATGATGTGTCCAATACGCCCGTCGGCAGATAGCGGTTGATAAATGCCAGCGGATCAGGGTCACGACAGTCTGGATATTCACAAATGAAAGAATCCCCAAGAACTCCTGCCACCAGAATCTTGCCGTCGGTTTGAACTTCAATATCCGTAACCTCATCGCTCCAAGCCGAAGCGACATCAGTAACGACAATGCCGCCGCTACCAAAACTCAAATCCAGGTCGCCCGGCGCGGCTGAAACCGAAGCGGATAACGCTAAAAATAAGCTGATTGCTAAAATAATTGATTTGTAATTTGCGTTCATTTTCTTTCTCCTTCTTGATTACGGCAAATAAGCCGCCGGAATAGGTTTGTCGTTTAACAAACCGAATTGTTGAATTGATATTCCATTTGTGCTTTGCCGCAGATACCAAACTCCATCCCGAAAAACCGCCGCGTCAGTTCGCCCGTCGCCGTCATAATCTGCCGGAGCGGGAATATCCGTCGCAAGACCGTATTGGAATGCCGTAAAGCCTTGCGAACTTCTCAATATGTACCAAGTTCCGTTTCGATAAACGGCTTGATCGGCTCGACCGTCGCCGTCGTAATCGGCAACAACAGGTTTATCGGTTGCAAGCCCGAAATTAATGACCGCATAACCTTGAGATGAACGATTCAGATGCCATTCGCCATTTCGATAAACGGCTTGATCGGCGCGTCCGTCGCCGTCGTAATCGGCAACGACGGGTTTATCGGTTGGAAGCCCGAATTGAACTGTGCTGATTTGATTGTTTGCAAGATTCAGAATCCACCAAGTTCCATTGCGATAGATTGCAAGTTCGGATTTACCATCGCCGTTAAAATCTGCCGGAACGGGAATATCCGAAGCTAAACCGAATTCCTTTGTGTTGTAGCTGTTATCTGAACTGGCAAGCCAAAACCAAGTTCCGTCTCGATAAACGGCTAAATCGGTTTTGCCGTCGCCGTCAAAGTCTGCGGGAGTGATTTTATCGGTTGCAAATCCCCATTGAGTTGCTGAAACTCCTTGAGTTGATTGATTCAGATACCAGGTTCTGTCCGACGGGCGAAAGACGGAAATATCCGAGCGTCCGTCGCCGTCAAAATCGGCTGTTGCCTTTGCGCTCAAGGGTTGCAAGATTTCTCTTCCCCAAGAGGGATTGGCTCCGTTTATCAGAACGCGACGGTTTTCACCGGATCGGTCAAAGATTTGGATAACTACTCCCTCATTATTGAATGAATCGAGAGCGAAGAAATTGCCGTCCGGCGACTGGGTTAATTTAGATCCGCAACATGTATTGCGAAAAAAATCCTGCTGAAAAGGGGGGTTCAAGCGTTCAGTTACAATAAGTCCGTACCTGTTTAAATCAAATCCGTGGATGTATGCCAATGTCGCGCTGTCAGGCGACCAAACCGGCGAACTGCTACACGTAAAATAGCCAAACTGAGCAAATATTCCTCCGTTCGTGGTTTTAATGTCCAAGCCGTTTCTGCCGTCTCCAAACGAAAGTGTTGAGGCGTAGGCGATCACGCCCGTCGGACTCCACGCGGGCTGAGAATCTCTTGCCGGGCTATTCGTAACGTTCTGCCGATTGCTGCCGTCAGCGTTTATCGTGAAAATATCGCCAAACTCCTGAAAGGCGATTTTTGTGCCGTCGGGAGACCAACTGAGCGCGAAGTCTTCGCCGCAAAAGTTGTTGGTCGTCAAATCAAATGTAATTTGCGTTATAATTCGTTGCTCTGTGCCAGAGGCAGCGTTTATTGTCTTAATAAAATTTTGACCGGACGCTTGGCTTAAATAAGCGATCTTCGTTCCGTCGGGCGAAAAAGCCGGATAATCGTCCGCCGTCGCATCGAACGTTAAGCGGCGCAGACCGCTTCCGTCCGCGTTGATTGTGTAGATTTCTTTGTTACCGTTTCGCACGCTAGTGAAAGCAATTATTCCATTAGCGGGCGGCGATGTTTGGGCAAAATCCGTCGCGCCAAAAAGAATCAGCGCGAGAATTGTCAAAACGTAATTCAAAATTTTGTGGAAATTCTCGGTTTTCATATTCTTAACCTCTTTTCATTATTTTTGCGCTTTTCGCCGCCGACAGTCTTGAACTTTGCAGTGAAAGCGCGTTTGAATCACCGGCGGCGTTTGCTCGAAAACAAATGCAGCCGGGACAATCGTGTAAAGTTTGGGGGACATCAATGTTCAATGCCTTCGCCTCCTTCAAAAATTCGTCTACCTTTCGGTGCCGTTAGCGCGGTCGCATAAAATTCAGAAACACAAAACTGCCGATATTGCGCCCCGCCGATTGACCGGCAACTTAGTCAAACGGGAATTGAATTCCGCCGTAAACGCGGTTGTGTTCTTCTTCGTTTGCCATCTCTGTATCCGTTAAAGGCAATAGGTGTTTGTAATTTGTGTTCATTTTCTTTCTCCTTCTTGATTACGGCAAATAAACCGCGGAAACGGGTTTGTCGTTTGCCGAACCAAAATGCTTCGCCGAAAACCGTTTATACCGAATTATCATCAGTTTCTATTCAATGAATGCCGCATCCAAATATTTGGGTCGTCGCAGTATCCGAAGTTTTGTTCTCGATCAATGACGAGTGGCTGCATCGCGCCGTTGATGATATATTCTCCGCTTTCGGGAAAATTCATTTTTGTCCATTCTTCCCAATCCGCCACTGTTCCCTTAACAGTCATTGATTTCGGCATAATTTTGAGCTGCACTGCGCCGAGTTTCCGATGCGTCCGCAGCCACGGATCGAACGGCGAACCGTCGTCTTTTTTCCATTCGACGTATCTTTTGAACTGCGTGAGCGGGTAAAGACATTTCAAAACCGGACGAACGGGCGCGATAAAATTTTCGAAATTATGTTCGATTGCCAATGAACTCATCGCTTTCAAAACTTCCGAACTCATTCCCCGCCCTCGAAATTTTCGTCCGACGATTGCCGCGACAGCCGAAAGCGTGTTCGGCTTTCGGTTATTTTCAAAAGCGTCCACAGCGCGATCCAGAATTTCGCTCATCGTATCCGGCAAATCTTCAAGCGTTCCGTCCCAAAAGAAAGGAACGGTATGCCCGACAGCCATAACTTCGCCGCCTTCGCCGCATAATAAAACCTGAAAGTCGGCAAATGTGCCAAATAATGAACGCCAATGGTGAGTATTGGCGTGGCGCAGAAATTCCGCCCACGCTTCATCACTCAAACGGTCAATTTGTGCGGCAAGCGAAGGTTTTTGGCTTAGAATAATAGTTTCAAATGACATATTTTTGAAATTTGCCTCTACTTATTAGCGCGACAATTTTTAAGAACTCAGGTCAAAAAAATTCCTTAACCGGCAAAACCGACAGTTATTAAATTTTGATTGTCGAGCCGTCGAATTTAGTGAGCGTAAATCCGTCGAAAAGTTCGTTATAACAGCCTTTCTGGTCTTTCAAAATGCTGATGGCGACCGCTTCGCCTAATTTGAGCGATTCTGTTGCGTCCGAACGCCAATGCACACCTGCAATGTCGCGCCCGATGCCGACATTTGAAGCCAATTTGTTGAGTTCACCGCCGATGGTTAAATCGTTTGCATCCGCGCCCGTGTAGGCTATTAAACTCAAACCGTCATCGGTCGGTTGTAAAGGTGTAACGTCCAGAGCAACAAGCCGCGTTGATTCGTCAAACCACGCTTTGAGAATTGTGACGCACGCTCCGGCAACCGTGCCGTGTCCTGCGCCGTAAGACGGATGTGTCGGCGAACCTTCGGGAAAAGCCTGTGGCAAAAGTGCGTTGCCTGCCGTCGGCATAAAACCGCCGAGGCGTGATGCGCTTGAAAATGAATTTAATATTTCGGTGTGAACCGGATAACCTGCGCCGTGATAAAGTGTGCGGTCAACTCTTGCCGCAAAAACTTCCGGTCGAAGCCTTCGATGGACGAACCATTTTTGAAACCAAACGGCTTTCAGGGCGCGTGTTGCAACTTCGCACAAAAGCGCGGCAATATGCGGATTTCCAAAAGTGCCAAATCCATCTTGCGTCGGACTGTTTGCGTAAGGATTGCCGTCATCTACGGGCGCATTTGATCCAGCGAGTATCAAAAATGCTTGAAAATATGCTTGAAACAAAACGTCAACATGAACCCATTGTCCGATGTCGCGTCCTGCCCGCATATAACGTGGGGTTGAGTCATAAGTATTGCCAAACGGCGGAGAAATTCCGCGCTGCACGTCAAGCCAATTTCCCGCACCGTTATCAAAATCGGTCATATAATCCAGATTTGGCACCACAGTTTGAACCTTTTGACTGATTTTATTCGCACCGAAACTGCACGGCTGATAAAAAAATTGCGACAAATACGGTCCTGCCTTGTCGCCGGAGGTCAGACCGCGAAAGAGCGTGTCGGTGGTTACAACATTTCCATCTTTCGCACCTTTGAAATCCGCTCCGAAAATCGTCAGATCAGCCGCCGCTGCGTTTGCAATCGGATTTACGGCGTATTGTGAAAACGGAACATCGCGCAGGAGTGCCATCCAATAATTTTCAGCAATTTCAGCGGCTTGTTCACGGCTGGCAAAAGCAGGCGAGGGCGGAATGACAAAACTGTTAGAATCCGCGCCTTCCATATCGAAAGCCAGACCGGATTGCGGATTTACCAGTTTGCGGTCGCCGCCGAGCGGAATCGAGTTAAAATCTGTCTCCCGTCCCGTGCTTAAAGCAAGAAGAAAAGCATTATAAGCACCCATCATAACTGTTCCGTCAGCATTGTGCGGTAAGCCTTTAGAATAGTTTCCGATTTTATTCGGATAAAGATTTTCATCTTTATTCGACGGATGCTTTAAATTTTGAGGTGTGAGGCGTAAGTTTTCCTGAGCTGCCGCACGACGCAGTTGAGCGCAATCGTTAGCGCGTTGATTGGATTTTTGAATATTAACTTCGGTGTTTGTTTTTAAGTTGTCCTGTCCGAACAATGTTTCTGCACCGACAGCACCGGCGACAAATGCCGCCGCGCCGCTCATTCCTATTTTGCCGAGAAAATCGCGTCTGTTTTGTTTATTGTTCATTTCTATACTCCTGATTTCACAAATTGGATTTGATAAATTAAAAGGAACGGGTAGTGGTCTTTGAGAAATTGAAGCCGTAATAAAAAACGGCATAAAGATCGGAGCGAGGGGCGGCTCGCTTGCAAGCGTGTAAAACACGCTAACGAAGTGTAATTAAATTCAAGTTGAATTTAATTAATGCTTGTTAAATTGCTTCGCAATTTTGCAAGCGAGCCGCTCCTCGCTCCAGTCCGCTTCCAATTTAGCCAAACTTATCTGATTAAATGACCTCTGTAGAGAAAATTTCCTGTCGAAATTTCATCCTTAAAATCGAGTCGTCCCATAATTCCTTCAAAATCGCCTGTTCCGCTATTCCTGACGACAGGATGTTGGCAACGCCCGACGACTTCTCCAAGCAGATTGGGGCAATCCCGGTATTTTGCCTCAAAGTTGTAAGTAGTCCCGAAAGTGCCGAATCTATTGCCATAACTGCCGACAAAGGTTTCGACTCCTGACTCGAAATATGTTCCGCTGGGTGAACATCTGGCGTATTGGACGAAAACATAATGGCAGCCTTGCAGGTCTCCCGTCATTATCAAAGCGTAGGTCGAATCGGTACCTTCAGGATCAACACAATCGCCCGGATTAGCAAAATAGCTGACACCTGAAATTTGTTCGGTCGCCGCTTTCAGGCTTGGAAGATTGCCATACGTAAATACTGAAAAAATCAGTATCCAAATGGTCATCAAGTTGATGCTTCTTAATAGTTTTACAGTTTTAGTTTGCATAGTTTCACTCCTTATAAAGTAGATTTTTTTTGATCGTCACAGATTCGATTTTCGGGTCTGTTTTGTGTATTGTTCATTTCTATACTCCTAATATCAAGAACCTGATTTGATAAAAAAAAGGCGTTGTTGTTCAATGGTTTTACTCTTTTTGAACAACAACATATTAAATCCTTAATTATTTAAGAACGGTGCCGCCTGCACATTTGCACACGGGTTAATCGAACAACCTCCGGTGAATGTCGTTAGCTGTTGATTGAGAATCGTCGGGTCTGCGTCTGCTACTCCGTGTGTGCGAATGACCAGATGAATCTGCGCTTTTTGCGTAATCACTATGCCGGGAGCCGGATTGGGCATGTTGGGTAAAGTGGGAATAAGATAAAATCCGGTGTTGTCCCCCCTTGCCAGATAACCCGTAAAATTCACCCTTCCGCCCGCATCGGCAATCGTTCCGCCGCCGTATTGTAACGAACTGTTGACGAGTGGATTATTTAAGTCGGACGGAGCGCAAACGGGCGTGGCGCAAAATCGTGAATTATTGAAAATTGCCCACCAAAACGTCATGACATGTCCGGGCGTAAGCCCCGAAGTAGAAATTGTCCCTAAAACGCCATCTCTGTTTCTCGAAAGCGAAGCACCCGCTTGTGGGAGAACGGCAGTTGAGCCAAAGGGATGAACGGGAACAATTTCTATTTTCAGATCGTCGCTTCTTTGGTCATCGTCTTTTTCGTTTTGCGCGAATGTCTGCGTGGTAAATGCCAAAGTTAAAACCGCGATACAGCATCCGAAAATCGCTAAATAGTGGATAATTGAATTTTTCAAATTACTTCCAAAGTTAAATTTATTCCTTTTCATTGATTTTTCCTCTTTATGTTTTTATTGAAAGAAAATTTTCTCTCTGTTTATTAGCGCGACAGTTTTTGAAAACAGAGGTCAAATTAATTAAAAACATTGACTTTTTGGCGGAATCGGCATATTTTTGTCCAACATATTTAAAATTCCCAAAAGAGGTGCGGAGTGATGACAGAAAGAAATCATTCGTCAAGCGGGATTACCGAACAGTTAAAAGATTGGAGCGAAAAGCAAAACTCTGAAGCCAACAACGCTCTTTTTGATCTCGTCTATTCCGAACTTCATCGGCAGGCTCATCGCTATCTGCAAAGGGAACGCGTCGGACACACCCTTCAGACCACAGCTCTGGTTCACGAAGCATATCTCAAACTAAACAAGCAAAACTCGGTTTCATGGGAAAGCCGCTCGCATTTTTTCGGTGTGGCGGCAACAATGATGCGTCGTATTTTAATTGATTATGCAAAAACAAAACATCGAATCCGGCGCGGCGGCAAAAATGAAGATTTGCCAATTGAAAATGATCTGACAATTGCCGTCAGCGGCAGCGATGATTTTGATCTGCTTGAGTTGGACGAAGCCTTAAACCAACTTGCCGAAAAGGAATCGAATCTGGCAAAGGTTGTCGAATTGAGATTTTTCACCGGATTGGACGTGCCGGAAACGGCGGAAGTTTTGGGCGTTTCGGAATCAACCGTCAAACGCGATTGGGCAATGGCAAAGGCTTGGCTGCACCGCGAACTTACGAAATAAGAAGAAGAAAATAATATTTCATTCAAAACCGGCATTTGAGAAAATAATTTGAACTATGTTTCCCGAAAATGTCGCGTTAATAATTAGAATGTTTTTTCTCGTGGTCAAAAAATGGCAGATGAAAACTGGCAACAAGTGAGAGAAATTTTTGACGCTGCTTTGCGCCAAAAGCCAAGAGAACGCCATAAGTTTGTTCGTCAGGCGTGTGGTGAAAATAATACTCTGATTTTAGAAGTCGAATCGCTTTTGTCGTCGCACGACAGCGCGGAAGGTTTTATGGAAACGCCCGCCGTTGCTAAAGTTGCGGACGTGATAGAGCCGAAAACATTAAAACTCGAAAACGGCAGGTGTTTCGGACACTATGAAATTATTCGGCAAATCGGTGCGGGCGGAATGGGTGAAGTTTATTTGGCACAGGACAAAAAGTTAGAACGAAAAGTTGCATTAAAAGTTTTGCCGCCTGAATTTGCCCACGATGCCCACCAGATGAGCCGTTTTATGCGCGAGGCGAAGTCGGCTTCGGTTTTGAATCATCCGAATATCATCACCATTTACGAAATTGGCGAAGCGGATGGTGTTCATTTTATTGCTACCGAATTTATCGAAGGAAAAACTCTCAGCGCGTACAAAAGTTCAAATCAAAAAAGCCTTAAAACCGATTTGGAAATTGCCGTTCAAGTTACTTTCGCACTTTCTGTCGCTCACGAAGCCGGAATTATTCACCGCGACATCAAACCCGATAATATAATGATTCGACAAGATGGAATCGTTAAAGTGCTTGATTTCGGACTAGCTAAAGCCACTAAACCAAAAGATTTTGAATCAGTATCAAAAACAGCCACCAAGGACGACACGATTCCCGGAATGATTATGGGAACGCCGCAATTTATGTCGCCTGAACAATCACGCGGCAAAGATATTGACCATCAAACTGATATTTTCAGCTTTGGTGTAGTTTTGTATGAAATGTTTTCCGGCACTTCTCCGTTTCGAGGCGAAACTATCAGCGATATTATTGCCGCTGTCTTAACACTTCAACCGCCGCGATTAGTCGGAATTCCAACAGAATTAGCTGAAATTGTTCATAAATCATTGCAAAAAGACAAACAAAAGCGTTATCAAACGTCGCGGAGTTTGTGGCGGGATTTGAAAGAGTTTCAGCAGGAATTTGAAATTAAAAACAGAGTTGAGGAAAAATCAGCGACCGCCGTTAATGAAACCCAACGACAAGTTTTTGAAACACCACTCAAATCCGAAATAAAAAAGGCTGTAGTTCGTTTGCAAATTAATACCGTCGGGCGTGAAAAGGAAAATAGAGAATTACAAACAGCTTTCAAAATCGCGGTTGCCGAACGCGGGAAATTATTATGCGTCGCAGGCGAACCCGGCATCGGCAAAACGACTTTGGTGGAAAACTTTCTGGCTGAAATTTCGGGCGATAATCAAACCGTCATTGCACGCGGACGCAGTTCGGAACGCTTGGCTGGAACGGAAGTTTATTTGCCTTTACTTGAAGTGTTGGAAAATCTAGTGGAAAAGGACCCGAGTTTAATCCAAGTGTTAAAACAACTTGCGCCGACTTGGTTTGAACAAATCTCACCACTTTCCGAAAATTCTCACAAATCAGCGGAAGAATTAAAACCAGCTTCGCAAGAGCGAATGAAACGCGAATTTGCCAATTTTCTGCAAGTTGTTTCCGAACAAAATTCGCTCATCATTTTTTTTGACGACTTGCATTGGGCAGATGTTTCAACAATTGATATGCTCAATTTTTTGGCAAGCCGATTTGATACGCTAAAATGTTTAATTATAACCACCTATCGTCCATCTGATATGCTCATCGCCAATCATCTGTTTTTGCAAATAAAACCTGATTTGCAGACGCGCGGTTTGTGCCATGAATTTTTACTGGAATTTTTGACTGAGAAAGAAATTGCCGAATATCTCATCCTGACGTTTCCCGCAAATCGTTTTCCTGTCGGATTTGCCAAAATGATTCACGCTAAAACCGAAGGCAGTCCGCTGTTTATGGCTGACCTTGTGCGATATTTGCGGAATCATCAAGTTATCGCCAATACGAGCGGCGTGTGGAAATTGGAGCAAACTTTGCCCGACATTCAACGCGAAATGCCCGAATCGGTGCGCGGAATGATTGAACGTAAAATCGCTCAACTCAGCGAATTTGACAATAAACTGCTAACTGTTGCCAGTGTTCAAGGTTATGAGTTTGATTCAGCGGTGGTCGCGCAAGTTTTGAACCTTAAACCGGATGAAGTCGAAGAACATTTTGAAAGATTTGAGCGCGTTTATGCGTTTGTCAAACTAACCGACGAAGCCGAATTTCCCAATCGAACCTTGACGAGCAAATATCGGTTTGTTCACGTTCTGTATCAAAATGCGCTTTTTTCAGTTTTACGGGCTACTCGCAAAGCCAATTTGAGCCGCGAAGTCGCCGAAGTTTTAGAAAGTTTTTACGGTAATAAAACGAATGAAGCCGCCCACGAACTCGCCGTTTTGTGGGAATCGGCGCGAGAACCGGCAAAGGCGGCGGCGTACTTTCTGCACGGAGCGCAGCAAGCCGGAAAAATGTTTGCCTCTCAAGAAGCTGGACAAATCGCCCAACGCGCTCTGAATCTGGTGCAGCAAATGTCCGAAACCGAAGAAAAAATGCGTCTGGAACTTCCATTGCAGGTTCTTATGGGTAATTATCTATTGGCTAAAAATGGTTTAGCCGATTCTACCGTTGCTGAAACCTACAATCGAATTCGTGAACTTTCCGAACGAATCGGCGACACGCAATATTTGCTCCCAATGCTTTTCGGACAGGCTTCGTATCACATTTTTCGCGGCGAGTTTGAAAAAGCGTTGGAAACGAGTTTTGAATTCCGCGATATTGCCGAACGCGAAAATGATCCGTCCATCGTGGTTGCCGACCGTTTGATTGGAATGGTCAATCTGTTCAAAGGTGACTTGAACACCGCCCGAGAGTATTTGGAACAAAGTCTTTCTGGTTACAATGCAAAGATTCACCGCGAACTCGCCTCGCGCTACGGGAGTGAACCTGCCGTCATTGCCAATTGTTTACTGATTCTGACAAATTGGCTGCAAGGTTATCCTGAAAAAGCCCTGGCAAATATGCGCGAAGCCCAACGAATTGCGGCAAAAACTCCGCATCCGCACACGCAAAATTTAACTTTGGTTTATTCCTCAATACTTCATCAATATTTGCGTCTGCCGCAAAAAGTGGCTGAATTAGCCGAAAAACAAATTAAATTGAGCGAAGAAGGCGGATTGGCAATGTGGCACGCTTTGGGAGAGACAATCAACGCTTGTGCAAATGGCGAAATTGAAAATAACCCCTCGGCTGTCAACGAAATGCAGGATGGAATAAAAAATCTGCGCGATACGGGAACGCAAATTTTTTCCAATGTTTATTTTTGTCTTGCCGAACTATGCGGAAAATTTGGACAAACTGAAATTGGGCTTACCGCTTTGCTGGAAGCTCAGAAAATCATCGAAAAAAATAACGAATTTTGGTTGCAGGCAGAACTTTATCGTTTGCGCGGCGAATTACTATTACAAAACGGTGCGAATGAAAACGAAGCCGCGACCCATTTTCTGAAAGCGATTAAAATTGCGCGGCTTCAAACAGCCAAATCGCTTCAACTTCGCGCTACAATGAGTCTTTCGCGGCTTTGGCAAAAACAAGGCGAAAACGCCAAAGCACGAAAATCACTCACTGAAATTTACAATTGGTTCACCGAAGGCTTCGATACGGCGGATTTGCAAGATGCCAAAGAATTTTTAGATAAACTTTGAATTAAATGACTTTTGAATGGCGTAGCAATGTATGAATAGTATAGAAAAAATTGATAAGCAAAACTTACAATGGACACCGGACGGACTGGGCATTTATTTCATTGCTCTCAATAACGGGGTATCGAATATCTGGCGACAGCCGATTGACGGCAATCATCCTGTTCAAATTACAAAGTTTGAAACCGGGTGCATCTTCAACTTTGCCTATTCGCCCGACGGCAAACAGCTTGTTCTCTCACGCGGCTCACTCAACAGCAATGTCGTTTTGATCAAAAACTCGGAATGAATATATGAATTAATTAAGGAATATGGCTGACGATAATTGGCAAAATGTGAGAAAAATTTTCAATTCGGCTTTGCACCGGAAGCCCGAAGAACGCCAAAAATTCGTCGAACAGGTCTGCGGCGGCGATAAAACTCTGCTTGCGGAAGTCGAATCGCTTTTATCTTCTTATGACTCTGCCGGGAGTTTTATGGAAACGCCCGCCGTTGCTAAGGTTGCTCATTTGATCGAAGCCAAAACCGGAACTCTGGAAACGGGCAAGCGGTTCGGGCATTACGAAATAATAGAACAGATCGGTGCGGGCGGAATGGGTGAAGTTTATCTGGCGGAGGATATGCGGCTTCATCGCCGGGTTGCGATCAAATTTATCTCGCCGCTTTCTGCCATAGACCTCCAAGCCGAAAAGCGTCTGATGCGCGAAGCCCAAGCCTCTGCCGTGCTTGACCATCCGAATATTTGTACGATTCACGAAGTCGGCGAAGCTGACGGAAATTTGTTTATCGTTATGCAGTATGTCAAAGGCGAAACGCTGGCGGAAAAACTGAGACGCGGCAGGCTGTCGGTAAACCAAGCCGCCGGTATTGCCATTCAAATTGCCGACGCACTCACCGAAGCTCATTCGCAGGGAATTATTCACCGCGACATAAAACCTGCCAATGTCATTATTGACGCTCGCGGACAAGTCAAAGTTCTGGATTTCAGTTTGGCGAAAAATGTTTTTTTGAGCGAACAGGAACACGAATCGCAAAAAGTCCTCAGCCAACCCGGAATGATTTTCGGCACGGTTGCATATATGTCGCCCGAACAGGCACGCGGTTTGCCGCTCGATGCGCGGAGCGACCTTTGGAGTTTGGGCGTGGTTTTGTATGAAATGCTGACCGGCAAACAGCCGTTTGAGGGCGAAACAACCGGCGATATTCTCGCCGCAATTTTGAAAACCGAAGCCACGCCGATTTATCAAATAAGTCGTGAAATTTCGCCGGAA
>JBBSAX010000034.1:0-30248 GCA_038251885.1 Pyrinomonadales bacterium
AGAAATCCAAAAAGTCAGACTTCCACGATTTGTTAAACTTCGGTTATAATCAGACCAGTTGCGGATGCGATAGTGGCTTTTTTTCATGGTAGAAAAATCTTACCATTTATCAATTCCGCAATCTATTTATGCAACAACGCCTTGTCCAATTGTGAATTTTTTGTCTTTTTCAAGTAAAAATTCGGCACGTTCATAACCTTTTTTCTGCGAAAGTTCGTCGGTTTTCGTTGTCGTATAAGTTTTCGCACCCTTTGCTCTCAAAAATTCAATTCCGTTTGTGCGGTCTTCGTGAAAATGTGTCGAAACCGACATCACGACATCTTTGTTATGTTTCGCTTTGATGTGGTCGAGAAGCGGTTGCAATTGCGATTTGTCCCACGGCAAATCGAACATTACAACGCCTTCGTTTGTCACGAGATACATTCCGTTGGCGGGAACTTTCGCGTCTTTATAGGTTTGATAAGTCGTAAAAATATAAAAATCGCCCGACAGTTGCGAGATTTTCAAATCATCACTCGTTTGTCCGAAAATGCCGAGCGAAAAAACGAGTAAAAATAAAATAATTGCAATTTTTTTCATAAATTTTTAGTTGACTCCATAAATGATAAAATGTCCGACAATCAATTAAGCTAAAGTTTATCGAACATTTTCAATATTTCCAACCATTTACGGCTTGTGCATCTCGGACAAACAAGTTAAGTTAAATGCAAGGTGCCAACCCTAGATAGGCTTTGCTTATCAGACAAGCGGCGTGAAATATTTATTATTTTACGCCGATGTTTTTTTGATTCGAAGCAAACTTATTTGAAAAATTTATTTCTTAAATTTGCAACAATTCTTTTTCGCAGACAAAATATAGTTTTCAAATCTGACTTAGTATAAATCAACAAATTGTGCAGGATTTTTTATGAATTTAATTCTTCCAAATTCAACTATCGGCGTTTTCGGCAGCGGACAACTCGGTCGGATGTTTGCGATTGAAGCCCGAAAAATGGGTTATCGCGTTCATACTTTTTCGCCGGGGAATGATACGCCGACCGGACATGTTGCTGATGAGGAAATTGTTGCCGATTATAATGATCTGGAAAAGGTCGAAAAATTTGCGAAATCGGTTGATGTGATAACTTATGAATTTGAAAATGTGCCGTCAAAAACTATTGAAATTGCAGCACAAATCATTGAAGTTCATCCGAAAGGCGAAGTGTTGCACATAACACAGAATCGCTTGCGCGAAAAAAAATTTCTGTCTGAAAACGGCTTTCCGGTCGCGCCTTTTCGCCATATCAAGATTATTGATGATCTGTATCACGCCGTCCAAGAAATCGGTATGCCGAGCGTTTTGAAAACCGCCGGATTCGGTTATGACGGCAAAGGTCAAAGCAAAATAAATTCGAGCGCGGACATCAAATTGGCTTTTGATAGATTAAAGGGAAATGAATCTGTTTTAGAAAGTTTTATTGATTTTGAAAAGGAAGTTTCCGTCGTAGCGGCACGCGACCAAAAAGGCAACTTCGTCCATTACGGCGTGATCGAAAATGAACACGAAAACCATATTTTAGATGTTTCATTTGCTCCGGCTTTGTGTTCGGAAAAAGTTTTTAATGAAGCGATTGAAATCGTACGCGGAATCGCCGAAAAATTCGAATATGTCGGAACTCTTTGCGTCGAATTTTTCTTAACGAAAGACGAGAAATTAATTGTCAATGAGATCGCGCCGCGTCCGCACAATTCGGGACATCTGACGTTTGGAACGTCTTGCATAACTTCGCAATTTGAACAGCAGTTACGCGCCGTTTGCGGTTTACCGCTCGGCTCAACTGAGTTTTTTAAACCCGTTGCGATGGCAAACATTCTCGGCGATTTGTGGCAAAGCGGTGAGCCGAACTGGGCAAAAGCTTTGGAAATTCCAAATGTTAAACTTCATCTTTACGGCAAACAAGACGCGCGAATCGGGCGTAAAATGGGACATCTGACGGTTGTTGCTGAAAATTTTCGTGAAGCGGTTGAAAGCGTTAAAAAAGCACGGGAAAATTTATAAACGGGAAGATAAATCAAAAATTTTTTGCCAGAGAAATTCCAAGCAAAACACCGATAAAACCGACCAAAACGCTCAAGAAGAGATATGCGAAAGCAATAATGAAAAATCTTTCGCGGATCAGTTCAAAAATTTCCAGTTCAAATGTCGAAAAAGTCGTGAACGCGCCGAAAAATCCGACCATTATGGCAAACCGCAGATTTTCGCTAACGGTAAATTTATCAGTTAAAATAATTAAAAAAAAACCGATGAGAAATGAACCGAGAATATTGATGAAAAATGTCGGAAAGGGGAATTTTTGAAATATATTGGAAAGCGGCGAAATATTTATCAAATAACGCGCAATTGCGCCGAATGCGCCACCGATTCCGATTGATAAAATTTTTGTAAAAGTTTCCATCTGCGGCGTTTAATTTTTCTCAAAAACAATCATTTTATCGCCGTCCGCCATTATCACCATTTGCGCCAAATCTATAAAAAGCCCGTGGCAGACAACGCCTTCAATGGCATTTAGTTTTTCGGAGATTTCTCGCGCGTCTTCGATCAAACCGAAATCCGCGTCGAGAATTTTGTTTCCCGCATCGGTCGTAAAAATCGCGCCGTTTTTTTCTCTGATCTTTGCGGTTGCGCCAAGGTTTTCGAGTTGTTTTTCTGCGAAATTCAGTGCAATCGGAACGACTTCGACCGGAATTTTAAATGCGCCGAGCTTTTCGACTTTTTTGGTCGAATCCGCCATAATTATTTCTCTTTTTGAAAGACGCGCAACCATTTTTTCGCGAAAAAGTGCGCCGCCGCCGCCTTTGATCAGATTCAAATCAGCGTCAAATTCATCCGTTCCGTCAATCGTCAAATCAATCGAATCAACCTCGTCCATCGAAAGAAGTGGAATATTCAAAGATTTTGCCAATTCTTCGCTCGCGTTTGAAGTTGTAACGCCTTTTATCTGTAAACCTTCGGCAACCATTTTGCCAATTTCTTTGATTGCAAAGTTCGCCGTCGAACCTGTTCCGAGTCCGATTATTTGATTATTTTCAATAAATTTTACGGCTTCTTTTGCCGCAAGAAGTTTTTCGTTTTCCAGGTTTTTAGTCATTAACTTTTTGGATTTCTATGTTCGGCTGCAAAATTTCCCCAACAGTTTTTTGGCGATAATCGAAAATGTAATTTAGTTGGCGGCGAACCAACCAATGAAATAAATCGCCAAACGGCTCAAACGGCAGACGATATTTTACTTCGTCTTCGATCAAAGTTTTGTTTTCGCCGAGTTCAGTAAATGTGTGGCGGTGAATCCATTGTTTATAAGGACTTTTCAAGGCTTTGTCGGTAAATGAATGCGGCTGATTCCAGATAGAAATCTCCGTTCTCCACTTTATCGGAATGCCATAAAGTTTTAGTTTGTAATCAATCAAAGTTCCCTGTTTAACATCAATCGGTTGGGGCGTAGTAATATGAAAATTTAATTCAGGCGGCGTAATTTTTTCCAGATTTCCCGCATCCGAAAAAAAATCAAACGCTTCTTTCCTTGGTAAATCCAAAGTCAGACTTCGTATCAAAATATGTTCTGCCATTATTAGAAAAGATTTGTGTATAAAATTATCTCGTGGAGATAGAGTGTCAAAATGACCGCAGAAAATCAACTGATAATTGTAAATTGTAAATGGTGAATTGTGATTTTTTTTATAAACCATTCACCATTCACCATTCATAATTCACAATTAATTTAGTTTTTCTTGCTTTTCAGATATTCTTTCGGAATCGGTGTTTCTTTTGTTTCGCCTTGCCAGTAGATCGTGATAACCCACCAGCGTTTGCCGTCGTTTAAAAGCTGAAAACTGTTGATGCCGCGCTGAAAAGGTTCTTTGTCGTCGGCTTTATGAAAAGAAGCGTAAGTCGAAAAAACTTGCGCGATGTTGCCGTAAATGTCAGTTTTTCGTGCGATTTCTCTTTCGTAAAAACCTTCTTTTTCCATAAAAGACGAAGCTCTTTGAATATATTCTTCGGGCGTAAATACTGTTGCGCTGACGATTTCTGTTTTCAGATTTTTTCCGCTCGGAATCAAACGCGCGTTTTTGTGAAAAAGCGTGCGAAATCTGTCCCAATCGCGTTTTTCGCCCGCATCACCTGAAATAACATCGTAAACGGCTTTCATAATCGCATCAATCGAAGTAACATCCGCCGGATTTGCTTGTTTCGTTTCAGTTTTTGTTTCGGTTTGTGCCATTAAATTAAAAGACAAAATTAAAATGACCGGAAAAATCAACAAAAATTTTCTTTTCATAATGTTTTTTAATTACGTCCAAAATAGCTTTGAGTTTCAGGTTTCATCCAAAAAATTAAAAGCGCAATCGCAAAAGGCGAAAAGACGCAACTAAAAACAGCCAAAACCAGCACCAGAATCCCAAAAATCCAGGACCACGAACGCGGTGGAAAAATTACACCGAGCAAAGAAATAATCGCCGGAATTCCGCCCGAAAGCAGCATAAAAAGCCCACCCGTAAATGCGTCAGATGCTTCTTTTCCGGTTTGATTGAAAGAACCTAAAATTGCCAGAACTCCGATGATTGCCCAAAAAATACCGGAAACGATGATAACCGAACAGAGCATTCGATACCAAAAATATGTGCGGCTTCCGGTTTTGCTTGCGGATGACAATTGATTGTGAGAATCGAAATAATTCGGTTGCGAATAATTTGCGGTCGTTTTGGCGTTTTCCACCGTTTTAGTTCCGCCAAAATTTTCTGCGGTATTCGGAAATTCAGATGTTTTTTGTTCGCTGAAACTCATCGGATAACGCGAAAGCAGCGCGTTGCATTGCAAACATCGGGCGGCAGAAGGCAAATTAAGCAATTCGCATTGCGGACAGCGGTTTTCGTTCATTATTTATCTCCGTAAAAAGTAAATTGAATTTAGAGATGCGTTTCTTGGAAGCGATTTTTTAAAATTTGGTTTTAATTAATTTCAAAATAAAAAGCGACTTTTGGTAAAAAAGTCGCTTTTTATTTTGTAAAAAATGCTTTCAGGCTTTGGGAAAGAACCGAAAGCGGACAAATTGTTTAATTCTTACGTCGCCAGAACATTTTCAGCCTGCGGTCCCTTCGGTCCATCTGTTACTTCAAACTCGACTTCCTGACCTTGAACCAAGGTTTTGTAGCCATCGCCTGAAATCGCGCTGTAATGCACGAATATATCCTGTTCGCCGGGCTGTTCGATAAACCCGTAGCCTTTCGCATTGTTAAACCATTTGACCTTACCGGTAGTTTTTGACATTTTTTGTAATTCCTCCTACAAACTTCAGTGAATTTATTTTATTTATTTGAACATTTTTAGTGTTCCTGTTTCAAAGTTCTAAACCGAAAGCATTTTCGATAAACGCACAGACAAAAAAAACATAAATCTATATCGGACAAAGCCTTTTGTAACCTCATCAAACTAAGATTAAAAGAAATGTAAAACAAGTCATTTCTAACAAGTAGAAAATCTTAAACTGCAAGATTTGGGATTATTTAATTTGGTGTTGTTTTTTGATAGAACGCCGAAAATTTAACCTATATTTGCACCTTGTGTCAAGAACTTTTTTAACTTTTTGTTAATTTTTTTTATAAATATATTAAAATTGACATAAACTCTTCGATAAACGAAGATAATCTAAATATTTCTGGAAGCAAAACAAATGCATAATTACGGCGAAAATCCGGCACTTTCCTACAATGATTATCTGAAAGTTCCCGAACTCATCAATCTGCAAAAAACTTTGTCAGAACCGACGAGCCACGATGAACTTCTTTTTATAATTATTCATCAGACTTATGAACTTTGGTTCAAGCAAATTCTGCACGAAGTTGATGCGACAATCGGTTGGATTAAGGAAAATCGAAAATTTCGCGCAAATCATTCGCTAAAAGCAGTTACAGCGATTGAAAAGGTCATCGTATCGCAGATTCACGTTCTCGAATCAATGGCGCAGATCGGTTTTCTGGAATTTCGGGACAAACTAAATCCGGCGAGCGGTTTTCAATCAATGCAATTCAGAGAATTAGAATTCGTTTCGGGCGCGAAGGACGAACATATTTTGAAATTTTTTGAATTTGACGGATTTGCACATAAACGTCTGACCGAAAGATTTAATGAACCGAGTCTTGGCGACGTTTTTTGGGATTTGCTGAACAAAGAGGATTTTGAAACGGAAGACAACGACGCAAAAATAAAAGCAATCGTTGAAATTTTAACGAACCCTGAAAAATATCCTGAACTTTTTATAATGCAAGATTTGCTGATCGAACACGATGAAAACATCTCGTTATGGCGTTATCATCACGTTTTGATGGTCGAAAGAATGCTCGGAATGAAACCCGGTACAGGCGGTTCGGAAGGCGCGGGATATTTGCGAAAAACTCTGGACAAAAAATTCTTTCCCGAACTCTGGGAAGCGCGAACGCATCTGGAAGTGAGAAAATAATGCTAAATGCAATGTTAAAGTTTTTGAGCGGAACATTTCTATTTGGTGTTGGAACTATAATTGGACTTATTGAACTTATTGCTTTATTTGATCCGGTCGGAACTAAAATGGCGGATGATGCCGATCCGTTTGGTAATCCACATATTCCTTGGTATGTTCACGCAATTTATATTTTAGTTACTTTAAGTTGTTTTTATTTTGGTTACTTATTGATGCGTAGTGCTGATAAAAAAAGATAAAATTATGAAAAATAATCAAAAAAAATCTGTGTTCATCTGTGTCCATCTGTGGCTAATTCTTCTTTTTGCCTTTGGAATTTTCGCGCAGGAAAATTCAACCGCGCCGATTAAAGTTACATTTTTGCACGTTAATGACGTTTATCAATTTGCGCCCGTTGACGGCGGAACACGCGGCGGCTTGGCAAGACTTTTAACCTTAAAAAAGCAATTCAAAGCCGAAAATCCGAACACGATTTTCACGCTCGGCGGCGATACGCTTTCGCCTTCGGTCGAAACTTTGACCTACAAAGGCGCACAGATGATTGACGCTTGGAACGCCGTCGGAATTGATTACGCGGTTTTCGGCAATCACGAATTTGATATGAAAACTCCGGTTTTGCTTGAGCGAATGAAGGAATCAAAATTTACTTGGCTCGGCGCGAATGTGATTGATAAAGACACGAAACTCATTTTTGCGAACACGCCGAAATACGTCATCGTCGAATATCCGGGCGGCGTGAAAGTCGGAATTATCGGTCTGCTTTTGCCTGAAACAAAGGAAACTTCGAGTATGGCGGCGAATTTGTCAGTCGAAGATTATTGCGAAACGGCGAAAAAATACGTGCCGGAAATGCGAAAAGAAGGCGCAAACGCTGTCGTCGGTCTGACGCATCTTTTTATGGCGCAAGACAAAAAGCTCGCTCAATGCGCCGATTTTGATTTGATTTTGGGCGGACACGAACACACGCTTTTGCAATCGAGTTCAAACGGCACGCCGATTTTCAAAATGACCGCCGACGCACGCGAACTCGGAAAATTTAATTTGAATTTCAATCGTCAGACGAAAAAACTCGAAAGCATTGATTGGGAAATAATTCCCGTAACTAGCAAGATTGCGGACGCGCCCGAATTTGCGGCAGTTTACGATAAATACAAAGACCTTTTGCAAAAATTGGCTGAACCCGTCGGACGAACAGCAGTTGTTTTGGACGCAGGTTCGGCATCGAATCGAACGCAGGAAACAAACGTCGGAAACTTTATCGCCGACGCTTTCCGCGCTTCGACAAAGGCGGACATCGGATTCTTAAACGGCGGTTCGATTCGCGCCGATTTAACTTATAATCCCGGAAGTTTGACAAAACGCGACGTGCTTTCAATGTTGCCGTTTAATAATCCGGTCGTAAAAATCGAAATCACCGGCAAAACCCTGCGCGAAGTTCTCGAACACGGCGTTGCACGAAGCGCGGAAGACCCCGAACCCGGCAGATTTCCGCAAGTTTCCGGCGTTACATACAAATTCGACACGACGCGCGCCGTCGGTTCTCGAATTATTGAAGCAAAGGTCAATGGAATGCCGATTGACGACGCTAAAACCTACACTCTGGCAACTTCTTCGTTTTTAGTCTTAAACGGCGGCGACGGCTACACAATGTTCAAAGACGCGAAACTTCTTATCAAACCCGAAGACGCGAAAAAAGATGCGGAAATTCTGGAAGAGGCAATCAAAAATTCGCCCGATAAATTAATTGCGCCTAAAGTCGAAGGTCGAGTTGTGCGAATTAAGTAGCGAATTATCTTCAAGATAGACAGGATTTTCAGGATAAAAAAATCAACATCCTGATTATCTTGTTTATCCTGTTTGAATTAAGTTTGAGATGTTTTTCGAGCAAGAAATAAAAACTCCCGAAATGCGCGAAGCGGTTGCGCTTTTTAATGATGCTTACGAAGCGCAGATGGCGCAAGACTATGCGTCGGCGATCAGACTTTATAAAGAATCAATCAAAATTTTTCCGACCGCCGAAGCCTACACTTTTTTGGGTTGGACTTACAGCTTTAAAGGCGAATACGATCTGGCGATTGCCGAATGCGTAGCGGCGATTTCGGTTGATGCGGATTTCGGAAATCCGTATAACGACATCGGCAGTTATTTGGTCGCCAAAGGAAATTATTACGATTGTGTGCGTTGGTTCAAATTGGCAATGAAGGCAAAGCGTTACGAAGCAAGAGCGTATCCGCATTTTAATCTGGCAAAAGTTTATGAAAAACGTGGAAAACTGCTCGAAGCCGCCAAGCATTATTCGCTCGCGCTCGATGAACAACCCGGTTATATGCAGGCATATAAAGCGATGCGTAATTTGCAGGAAAAGTTAAATTGATTGGCGACGGGAGCACAGGCTGCCAGCCTGTATGAGCGCGATAGCGCGAAAAAGAGTTTAGTTGCAAAAAACCTCATTTGATTGCGAACGCTATCCCGCCGCTTGCGCTCCCGGCTTTAACTGACTTTTTCGTTTTCCTTGCGTTTTATCATCGTCAGACGATTTCCACGCGAATTGTAAGAAACTTCGTCCATTATGTTATGAATAAAAAGCACGCCTCTGCCGGAAGTTTTAAAGAGGTTTTCGGGATTTCTCGGGTCGGGAATTTCGGAAACATTAAAACCTTCGCCTTCGTCTTCGATGGTAAAACGCGCTTCGGTCGGCGAAACTTCCGCCGAAATTCGCACAATCTTGTTTGCGTCGAATTTGTTGCCGTGCTTGATGGCATTAACGAAGGCTTCATCTAAAGCAACGAAGAGATTAGAATTTTGAACATCTACAACGCCAACTTTTTCAACCCGCTTCATCAAATAATCGAGAATCGAGTGCATCAAGGAAATCGCGCTCGGAAATTCGAATTCGATCTTTTCGCGGATATGTTTGACGGCTTCGCGCTTATCAACAAACTGCGTTTTGTAATTTAAAATGGTTTCAAAGAGATTTTTCAGTTCGTCTTCGCTGAAATTCTCGCGGCGGAAATGAGTCGCGCAGATTTTGAAGGCTTTAACAAAACTGCGGCTGACTTCGCCCGGTTCGAGAATCGGCAAACAAACATCGTGATCGTCGGAGTTTTCAACCGGAAAGGCTTTATCGCCGTCAAGATCGGTAATAACCAAATCAAAATCGGTTGCTTCATCAATTCTTATCGCTTCGTCGCGGCTTGCGGTGGTTTTCACAAAAAAACCGAGTTTGTTAAAAACTTCTGACAGAGCAGTTTTTAAATCATCGTGGTCATCAACAATCAAGATTCTTCTTTGCATTTTCACCTTTACCAAAATCGGGATAAAAAGAGCCGTTTCAAAAACTCCTAACGAGAAATAGTTTCTCTTTGTTGCACATAATAACTCAAACTGTTAGATATTTTCTATTGATGGCAGAAAAAATATCCAAAAAATTCCCCGAACTCTACGAATTCGCCTCTTTGGAAAAATATTCGTGGAAACAGAAACTCGTGATTCAGCTTGCTGAAAAGATTTTCTACGTTTTGATAAATCTTCTCAGCAAAACAGTTCGGTTTGAAATCGAAAATCCTGAAAATTATGAAAATATCGTCAAAAACGGAAAAACTCCGATATATACATTTTGGCACGATAGAATGTTTTTGGGAACATATTTTTTCCGAAATCGCGGAATTATCGTAATGAGTTCGCAAAGTTTCGATTCGGAATACACGGCGCGCGTCATTCAGCGGTTCGGTTACGGCGCAGTTCGGGGTTCTTCGACGCGCGGCGGAATTCGCGCTCTGACGCGAATGATTCGCCTGATGAAGGAAGGCTTGCCGATGGGTTTTACGCTCGACGGTCCGAAAGGTCCGCCGCACGTTGCCAAATCCGGTGCGATTCTTCTGGCAAAAAAAAGCGGAAATCCGATAATGCCTTTTGTCGTCGAAGCAAAAAGTTTTTGGTGCATCAACAGTTGGGATAAACTGCAAATTCCGAAACCTTTTACACGCGCCAGAGTCATCATCGCCGAACCGATTTATGTGGCGAAAGATGCCGATAATGAAGATGTTGAAAATAAGCGTCTGGAATTGCAAGCTAAACTTGACGAAGCCGTTAGAATTGGTCAACAATGGCGTGAAAGTTTTAAAACTAAATAAAAAAACTCCGTGAGAATTCCGGCATTATTTCGCGGCGAAATAGGAGAAAAAAATGGCTTTGTTCGACTCGATACTTAATGAAGTTGGAAAGAAATTCAACTTAGGTGATAAAGCTGGAGGTTTGCTAACAATCTTGTTGACAATGATTGCCGATCAATCCAACGGCGGTTTTAGTGGTTTTATAGACCGTTTTAAGGAAGCCGGTTTAGGAGACTTAGCTTCTTCTTGGGTTAATTCCGGCGCAAATATGCCGCTTTCTGACGAGCAGACCGAAACGGTTTTCGGCGAAGGAACGCTCAAAGATATATCAGACCAATCAGGAATTGATTATAAAACGACGACTTCGGCAACAGCATTTTTGACACCGCATATCGTTGACAATCTGACACCGAACGGCGAAGTGCCGGACGAAAAAGGTTTGCTTTCGATGATCGGCGGTTATTTGACCGGAATCGGCGGTGCGATTGCCGGCGGTCTAGGCGCAGCCGGAGCGACAGCCGGAGCAACGGCTGGTCGAATCGGAACTGCCGCCGCCGGAGCGGCTGGCGCGGGCAAGGAAAAAATCGGTGCGGGAATCAATGCGGTCGGCGGCGCGGCTGATAAAGTCGGCGACAAAATCGGCAGCACATTCGATTCGGTCGGCGATACGGTCGGCGATGGTGGCGGATCAATTTTGAAATGGCTTTTGCCTTTGTTACTGATCGGAATCTTGATTGCGCTCGGTTTTATGTTCTGCGGCAAAGGTTCGCCGACAACGACAACCGTAAATAAAAATACCAACACTAACGCTAACGCAAACAAGAGCAATGCAAATGTTACAACCGATGTAAAGACGGTTGATTCGAGTTTCACGCTCAAAGCCGAAAACGGAAAATATATCGTTTCGGGCGTTGTGAAAGACGAAGCGACCAAAAAGCAGATTATGGACGCTTTGACGGCGCAATACGGCGCGGGAAATGTGGATTTTGCCGGATTGAAGGTTGATGCGAACGCCAAACCTTTCGGCACGGGTTGGTGGGACAATTTCAGCAAAATGTTGCCGAGTTTGAAGGATTGGAAAACCGGCGAACTTTCCTTTGTCGGAAGTGCAATCACATCAGCAGTCGGTTTGCCGCAAGCCGCAATGGATCAGATTAAATCACTCTTCGGCACGGGCTGGACGCTTCCGGCTTCGATGAACGGCGGCGCAACAGCGGATGCGGACAGAAAATTGACCGAAGTATCGCTTCCCGACGGCACGAAACTTCAGGCTTATCCGGGCGGAATCGAAGATCAATTGATCAAATTCATCGGGTCCGACGAATATAAAAACGGAACTACCGAATCATTAAAGGAAAAGTGGTTCAGCTTTGACGATTTAAACTTCAAATTCGGCTCAACCGAACTCGTTCCCGAATCCAAACGTCAATTGGATAACATTGTCGCAATTTTGAAGGCTTTCCCCGATGCCAAAATTAAAATCGGCGGATATACCGACAAAAAAGGTGACGATGCCGCAAACAAAAAACTTTCCGACAGTCGAGCCAAAGCCGTCAAAGCCGCGCTCGATAAATCAGGTGTCGGAGCGCAAGTTCCCGAAGCGGAAGGCTACGGCGAGGAATTTGCCACAGTTCCCGAAACTGCCGGCGACAAAGAACGCGAAGCCGATAGAAAAACTTCGGTTCGCTTGCTTAAATAATCAATTGAAAAAATAGGTAAAACAAAGGCAGTTCGTTTTATGAACCGCCTTTGTTTTCCAATTTTTATAAAATTTAATTTTTTTGCGATTAATTGCCCGAATAAACTTGACCTTTTTGTCAAGAAAACTATAATCAAATGTTCGTGGCTGGGTAGCTCAGCCGGTTAGAGCGCGGGATTCATAACCCCGAGGTCGAGTGTTCAAGTCACTCTCCAGCCACCACTTTTAAGCCGGTATTTTTTATTCTTTCCAATATTCCTTACATTTA
Source organism: Pyrinomonadales bacterium (assembly GCA_038251885.1). GTDB lineage: Bacteria > Acidobacteriota > Blastocatellia > Pyrinomonadales > Pyrinomonadaceae > JAHCHG01. The sequence goes on from JBBSAX010000034.1 coordinate 12,571, forward strand.
TCTTTTATACTCAACGACAAATCTTCTAAATCCATCTTCATCGTCAAGCATTTCGGTTAAATTTATTTGCTTCAGACCGTTTTCTTCAAAATGTGATAAATCCTTATGCGACAAAGCCCACGGTAAACCTTCGGGTTCTTCATCGTTTTCGCGTCCGCGTGTGACGATGACTAATTCGCCTTTTTCCGCGACAAAATTGCTGATTGCGTCAATCGTTTTTTCGCGTAAATCAAGCGGTAAAGCCTGAATTGTATAAACTTCCAAAACAAAATCAAATACCTTTTTCCAGCCTCGCGGCGCATTAAAAAGATCAACTGTATAGAAATTTGTCTTCGTGTTTTCGTGAAGTTTTTTCGCCCATTCGATTGCTTTCGGCGAAACGTCAAAGGCTGTAACCTTGAAACCCAAATCATCAAGAAATTTCGCATCATCGCCGAGTCCGCAACCGATGACGAGCGCGTTTCTGCCGTTTCCCTGCAAATCTACATTTTCAGACCAACGTACCAGAAATCTGTTCGGCTCTAAATCCGCCCACGGAATCTGTTCGTTGTTTCCTTCCGCTTCGGCGTAAAGCGCGTCAAACCAGCCGGTTGCATCGCCCCTTTCGATAAATTCAGCCGCTAAATTTTTGGTATTTTCCCGGACGAGATCAATATTTTTATTTTCCATAATTTAACTATATTGTATTTGAAAAGGCTGAAAAACTAAACGATGAAATCTTCGTTTTTGGCAGAAATTTCTTTGAACCTACGCTTTTCGTTTGTCACATTATTGCTGAAATACGAAATTTGTTTTATCCAACCATTGGTTTCTTGTTATTGAATATCTGACAGCGGATGTAAATTCACCATAACTTAATAAACCGCGCATAAAATTAAATGCACTGGAATTCCAATGAGGTTTCATTCCGATTTTTTCCATTATTCTGATCGAGGCTTTATTTTCAACAAAACAATCTGCATAAATACTGCTGACTTCTTCGAGTTCAAACCCGAAGTATAATAATTTTTGTGCAGCCTCGGTCGCATAACCGTTTCCTCTAAATCGGCTTCCGTAATGCCATCCGATATTTGTATCAATACTTTCAGGATATACTTTGTAAATACTGCAATTTCCGATTAAAGTATCATCGGTTTTAAGCGTTACAGCGAATTGATAATAGATGCGTTGCGGATGTTTTGCCCAAGCGATCCCGTTTTCAAAATATTTTCTGTTGAATTCTGAATCCAGTTGGCAAGACAAAATATTTTTTCGCGCAATCGGTTCGGCAAAATACTCGACGAGAATCGGTATGTCGGCTTCCCGCACATCACGAATTATCAAACGCTCGCTTTCTATCTGAAAACTCATTATTTTAATGTTCTATGACAATTATTTATCGAGTTTCAAACGCAGCCAATTGCTGACATCGCTTAAACTTTCCTGCGAAATTTCGTGTGCCATCGGATATTCTTTGTATTCCAGATCAACGGGCAGACGCGATAAAATTTCTTTTGTGGCGCGACCGTTTTCGATTGGTAAAACAGTATCGAGAGTTCCGTGAGTTACTAGAACGGGAAAGTCTTTTAATTTTTCAATGTTTTCATCAACCATCATTTCCGAAGCCGCGCGTCCGCTCATCAAAACTGCTCCGGCAAATTTTTCGGGTTCCCTGAAAACCGCACTCGCACTTATCATCGAACCCTGGCTAAATCCGCAGACATAAACTCTTTCCGCATCCAGATCGTGTTCACCAACGATTTCGTCAATAAATTCGAGGATCATCTTTAGACTTTGCCCGAATTGATCAGAATTAAACCCGGAAACTTGCCCGTTTTGAAAATAAAGTTCAAACCACGCGTAACCGCCAAAAGGCAAAGCAAAAGGTGCTTGCACGCTGGCAACCAAAAAGCGTTCATCCATAAACGGAGCAAGTCCCAAAAGATCTCTTTCATCTGCTCCGAATCCGTGAAGCAAAAGAAGAAGCGGCGGTTTTTTATCGGTGATTTTTGTCGGTTCTTTGTAACGATATTTAAAATTCATATTTTATTGAGTCAAAATTTTGTTTGTTCAAAAACTAATGTGTTTTATATTGATGTTCAATAATAACTGATATTACGCAAGAGGCAGTAAAAGTAATAAAATCAATCTACTATGAACGATTTTGTTATTAAACTACCGCTTGCAATGAGATTTTACTTGATTGGTTTGATATACCGCAACAGCCGGATGAGTTGCAGTTGTTTGGCAGAGATTATTCAGGTTGCTCATGACCGACTTTATCGAGTTTTGTATCTTTCATTTCCATATTCGCGGGCGGATGTGGGATTGGATCACAGGAAATTTAGTAAAGTCCGGCGGCTATCTGATAATTGATGACACAACGTGGCAAAGATTCGGTAAAAAGCTTGAAGGAAGTTCGTATGTTTGGGATTCAACTATCAGTAAAAAAGTCTTTGGAATGCAGGTTGTAGTCTTGATTTGGACAGACGGATACTTGAGAATTCCGCTCGGCTTGAGGATTTGGCGAAAAGGCGGAAAGTCGAAATTGAAGTTAGCCGAAGAAATGCTTAGAGAAGCTCGAAGACGCGCTTTAAGTCCACTGTATGTGCTATTTGACAGTTGGTATGCGGGAGAAAGTTTATTGAATTTAGTAGCCGGATTCGGCTGGAAATATATCACCAAAGCCAAGAAAAACCGCTTGTTCGATAAAGTCAGATTAGACCAAACCTTCCGCTGCCGGTTTGGCAGAAAAGTAGGAAGTTTACGAAGAATTCGGCATCAGGTATTGATAGTCAAAGACGGCAAGAAATACTATTTGACGAATAATTTGGAGCAAACTTCTGCTCAGGTGAAAGGAAATTATCGAACGAGACAGCACATCGAAGAGTTTTTCCGACTCTTAAAACAAGAGTTCGGATGGGGCAAATGTCGAGCGGGTTCAGTGCAGGCACAAAAGGCACATCTACACTTGGGATTATATGCTTTTTGTTTGGTGCAGAATAAGGCGGTTGAAAATAAACAGACGATTTATGCTTTCAAACAAACCTTATTTCGAGAGCAAATACCAACTCAAATCAAATTTCTACAACGGTTTACAGCCGTTGCGTAATATCAGTAATAATTTACTGAAAACGCAGAAGCAATCGTTATCACAATTATTATTTGTCGCAAGGCAGTCATTTCAGAAAGAGAATTTCGTGAGTAACAAAGATAAAAACGAAATGCGTAAAGTAAAGAGCAAAATAATAAAAGCCCGTAAATATATTTACGGGCTTTTATTTACTTTGCTCTAATTTTTTTAATTTTTACACATTAACCGGAGTAAAAAATTAATTACTAATAAGATTACTTACTGCCGCCGGCGAGTTTGCCGATGAGTGTGAATAAAGGCAGATACATCGCGATGACGATTGAACCGATGGTTACACCCAAAAAGGCGATCAATGCGGGTTCGATCATTGCCAGAAGGTCGGCGATGGCTGCGTCAACTTCGTCTTCGTAGAAATCAGCGATCTTTCCGAGCATCGCGTCCAAAGCACCTGTTTGTTCACCGACTCCGACCATTTGGCTGACCATTTCGGGGAAAACATTTGTTGCCTTTAAAGGTTCAACAAAACTTTCACCGCGTTCTACTCCGGCGCGAACTGCCAGAATTGCGTTTTCGACGATGACGTTTCCGGCAGTTTTTGCCGTGATTTCCAATGATTGAAGAATCGGAACGCCCGATGAAAGAAGCGTTGACAAAATTCTGGAGAAACGCGCAACGGCAATTTTACGAACAATCGAACCGAAAATCGGAAGTTTTAAGATCAGCGCGTCAATTTGATGTCTGCCCTTTGGCGTTTTGTAATAAAACTTTGTCCCGACTGTGCCGCCGATAATTGCGGCAAGTGTAACCAAACCGCCCCAACCAGCGACAAAACCACTAATCATCATAACGATTCGCGTCGGAAGCGGAAGTGCTTCGCCCGGTCCGAGCAATCCTAAAAAGATTTGTTCAAACTGCGGAATAACGACGACCATAATGATCGCAACCGCTGCAATTGCGACGAAAACAACCGCCGCCGGATAAATCGAAGCTGAAATAATACTGCGCTTCAATTTGACCATTTTTTCGATCAATGTCGAAAGACGCTGCAAGATCAAATCCAATACACCGCCTGCTTCGCCGGCTTCGACCATATGTGTATAAAGTTGGTCGAAAACTTTCGGATGTTTCGTCAGTGATGCGGCAAGTGTTGCGCCTTCTTCGACGTTTTGGCGAACTTGGTGCAAAACGTCTTTGAAAAAGACATTCGATTGCTGTTCCGCCAAAATTTCGATACACGAAACGAGCGGCAAACCCGCATCAATCATCACGGAAAATTGGCGCGTGAAAATGGCTAACTCCTTAGAACCGACTTTTCTCTTCGTGCCGAGTTTCGGAATGCGAAATTCGCGTCCTTTTTCCGACGATTCCGTGACTACGATTTGTTCCCGACGCAACAATGAGCGAAGTTCATCCTGGCTGGTGGCGACTTTTTCGCCGGAAACTATTTCATTCAGGCGGTTACGACCTTTAAAAGCGTATGTTGGCATTTGTTTATTTCAATCTCCTGTAAATTAGTCTAGGAAGTCAGTGAAGTCTAGGAAGTCTAGGAAGTTAGTGAAGAAAGTATTTGACTCTCCAGACTTTCCAGATTTTCCAGACTTCCTGGACTTTTAACGAACTGGCGGGCGTTGACCAATCGGACGACCTTGCGCGTATGGACTACCTTGCGGCTTGCCGGCACTCATACCTTTCTGTCCGGTGTAAGCGTTATTCAATCCTGAACCTCTGTCAATTAAATCTTTCAATTCATCGGCGTTCGATGAACGATTCATCGCCGTATCCAAGGTGATTAATCTTTTTTGATAGAGTGACGCAAGCGATTGATTAAACGTCTGCATCCCGAATTTATCTTGTCCGGTTTGCATCATCGAATAAACCTGATGAATTTTGTCTTCACGAATCAAGTTGCGAATAGCGGCGTTCGGCACGAGAATTTCGAGTGCCATTGCACGTCCGTCGCCTGATGCTTTCGGCAGAAGTGCTTGACACAAAACGCCTTCGAGAACTAAGGATAACTGCGTTCTGATTTGCGATTGCTGACCTGCGGGAAAAACGTCAATGATACGGTTGATCGTTGAAGATGCTGAGTTTGTGTGAAGCGTAGCAAATGTTAAGTGTCCTGTTTCTGCAATTCTCAAAGCCATTTCGATGGTTTCGAGATCGCGCATTTCGCCGACGAGAACAACGTCCGGGTCTTGGCGAAGTGCGGTGCGGAGCGCGTCGCCGAAACCGTGTGTGTCGGAAGCGACTTCGCGCTGATTGACGACACAGCTTTTGTGATTGTGCAGAAATTCAATCGGGTCTTCAATTGTTAAAATATGCTCGTGGCGTTCGACATTAATCTTGTCAATCATCGAGGCGAGCGTCGTTGATTTACCCGAACCCGTCGGACCTGTCACGAGAATTAAACCGCGCGGTTTGTTACATAAATCGGCAACCACCGGCGGAAGTCCGAGCGCGTTAAATGTTTTTATTTCATAAGGAATCGCACGAAAAACTGCGCCGACCGCGCCTTTTTGATTAAATAAATTGGCACGAAAACGCGACATTCCCTTTAAACCGAACGAAAAGTCGAGTTCGAGATTTTCTTCAAAACGATGCTTTTGCGCGTCCGTTAAAACCGAATAAGCAAGTTGTTTGGTCATCGCCGGTGTCATCGGCGGAAATTCTTCGAGCGGTCGCAAGTGTCCGTGAACACGAACTTGCGGCGAACTGTGCGTGGTAATGTGAAGATCAGAACCGCCTAATTCAGTCAGTTTGCGAAGCAAGTCGGGAAGCGTAACTTGCGTATCCATATTGTTTAGTTGTTGATTCAAGCTCATAGTTTTTTCAAAAGTAAAAAGTTAAAGGTAAAACACAAGATTTATTTAGTGAAAAGATAAAAATAGAAGTTACGCAGTTGCAAAATAAATACTGTAAATAAAAGGTTTAACTTTCGGAATAGATTTTAGATGATAGTTTATAGATGACAGATAAAAATAAGCCAATCTATCAGTTATCATCTTTCATCTAAAATCTATTCCGAATATTTTACATCAACTGGGTAACTCCTAAAAAAGTAAGATGCTTTAATTAAAGTTTCTAATTTAAGACCAAAAGTAAAAGTTTTACCTTTTACCTTTTACTTTTTACCTTTTCGACTATTCTTCATTGGCGACCAGATTGCTGACCGTGCGATTGCTGGCAACTTGAGCCGGCAGAGTTTTGCGTTGGAGCGAATTAATGACTTTTTCCGATTCTTCTTCAAATTTTTCGGAAGAATTGTCCGACGATTTGGTCGCTACGCTGTAAATTTTTCCTTCGGCTTCGGTGAAATAAAAAGTGCGATTTTCGACCTGATTATTTGCACCCGGTGCTTGGGCGACGACGACATAAACTTTTTTGCCGCCGATTTCTTTCTGAAAATCATTTACAACCCAACCGTTTTCTTTAATCATTTGATCAATTACGGTGCGGCGCAGAGCCGTTGTTGCGACACCGCCGACTGTTTTGGTACTGCTGCTCATTACGGAAGAATCTTCCGTTGCCGGACCGATAATCGAAATCGAAGCTGCACCAATCGGCGAACCGTTGTTGTTTGTTACGCTGAATTGAAGTTCGCCTTGTGTGATGCCTTCGGTTTTCCAACTTTTCGGAGCCGGATTGCCTGACGGCAAAACTACCGGAATCGTAGATTTTGAATCGGAAAGTGCTTTTGGAGTTATGGTTTTAGCGTAAGTTTCGGTCGCCGTTTTGGTGGAACGCGTTCTCACGACCGGATTTTTTTGTCTTGCGACTCTGGCGCGACGAATTCTCGCGTTTCTGACACGCGCAACTCTTGCTCTTTTTGCCCGACGCACTCTGGCGTGTTTGACAGCCTTGCGCTTGTTATAAGCACGCCACCAACGCTTTGAGTATTTTTTGATTTTTTTCTTTTTATACTTTCGTTGTTTAGTTGAACTCGCTTCCGCAAATTCGGTTGCCAACGGGATTAGTGTCCCGATTCCGATTAATAACGCTAAAGATAATACTATTGCTCGCAGCATAATTCCTCCAAAAATTCCTATAGAACGGTTTCTTTAACGACCTCTTCAATTGTCGTAATGCCTTCCCTTAATTTGTATAAACCCGATTTACGCAAAGTAATCATTCCGAGTTCGATTGCCTTCTTTCTCAACTCGATACCACTTGCGCCGATAATGATTAATTCACGGAGTTCGTCCGTAATTTCCATAACTTCGTAAAGACCGACTCTGCCTTTGAAGCCCGTGCCGTTGCAAACATCGCAACCTTTGCCTTTATAGGTTTTAATGTCGGCGGCTTCTTCGGCTGAAAACCCGATTTCGACGAGTGCTTCAACCGGAACTTTCGGTTGTTCTTCTTTACAATCTTTGCAGACGCGCCGGATAAGTCGCTGCGCCTGAATAATGTTGACACTGGTTGCAACCAAGAAAGGCTCGATGCCCATATTGACGAGACGCGAGATGGTTGAGGGCGCATCGTTCGTGTGGAGCGTGGAGAGAACCATATGTCCGGTGAGTGCCGCTTTGATAGCGATTTCCGCCGTTTCAAAGTCGCGGATTTCGCCGACGAGGACGATGTTCGGATCTTGGCGCAGGAATGAACGAAGTGCAGCGGCAAAGTTCAGACCGATCTGTTCTTTCATCTGAACCTGATTGATGCCGTGCAGATTGAATTCCACAGGATCTTCAGCGGTCATGATGTTTGTTTCGGGTGTGTTGAGCGATTGGAGCGCGGAGTAGAGTGTGTTGGTTTTACCGGAACCGGTTGGACCCGTAACGAGAACCATTCCGTAAGGTTTAACGATGTTGCGCTGGAATATTTTCAAACTCTCTTCTTCAAAACCGAGTTTGGTCATATCGAGCATTAATTTGTCTTTATCGAGCAGACGAAGCACGACCTTTTCGCCGAAAAGTGTCGGCAGACTCGAAACGCGGAAATCCAGTTCGCGCGAACGGTTATCAACTCTCACTTTGATCTTGATGCGTCCGTCCTGCGGCAGGCGTTTCTCGGAAATGTCGAGTTTCGCCATAATTTTCAAACGCGAGATCAGTGCGTCGCGCATTTTCATCGGCGGGTGCATTACGTCATATAAAACGCCGTCAATGCGAAAGCGGATGCGAAAATCTTTTTCGTAAGGTTCGATATGAATATCGGATGCGCCGCGTCTTAAAGAATCAACCAGTAAAACATTAACCAGACGAACAACCGGCGCGTCTTCGCTCGCCATGGCAAGCGCGGCGAGATCAATTTCGTCATTATCTTCAACAACTTCAAATTCACCGCTTTCGTTCGGATCAAATTGAAAACGATCAAGCGAAACACCGACGTTTAAGTCGGATTCTAAAATTCTTTCGCCAACCGCAACTCCGTGTTTTAATGCAACATTTCCGTTACTATGTCCGTTACTATTTCCGTTACTGTGTCCGTTACTATGTCCGTTACCATTTCCGTTGCCGGCTTTTCCTAATTTTGCGCTGATCTTTTCGTAAGCACTTTCCTCGCTCAGTCCAAGAATATCAATGGCATTCGATTCGCTGTAGTATTTAGTAATCGAGTCGTGCAGCGATGTTTCGGAAGCAATGACAGGTTCGACATTCAAGCCCGTCATAAACTTGATGTCATCCATGGCGAAAACATTCGTCGGATCCGCCATTGCCATCGTCAGCGTTGCACCGACTTTGGAAACCGGCAAAACCGAGTATTTAAGCGCGACTTCGTGAGAGATTAATTTGATTGTTTCTTTTTCGATTTGGAAGAGATCTAAGTTTATCGAAGGAACACCATACTGTCTCGATAAAACAGCAGTAATTACGTCATCGGAAATAAGTCCGAGTTTGACGAGATTAGAACCCAAACGTCCGCCGTTGCCGCGTTGATATTCTAACGCTTCACGCAGTTGCTGCGAATTTATTAAATTTTCTCGAACAAGGATTTCCCCAAGTTTTGCTGACATTTATTTATTATATTTTCCTTCGCCTGTAGGCAGACAAATGAAAACTGAAATTGTAGTTTGTTTTATAGAATGTAACTGCTTGAGAGAACAGATAAAAACGATGTTTATCATCGTTTAAGGAAAATAATAAATGTTTATATTCGATGTGTCAATATTTCTTTTAAAGATTTAATACGGAATAATTTCTTGTAAAAAATTTTAATTTAATTTGAGAAATGAAAAGAGTTTGAAAAACAACGATTTATCATTAGAATCTTAAACTATTACATTCAAAGTTTCCACATAAATATTTTTGAAAATAATATTTATAATTCCAAAATCAAACCTTCAGTCGCAACTCTAAAACCTTTTTTCATAACTTCGCGGCTTTCTTTTGAATTTTTCATAATCAGCGGATTCGTATGATTAAAATGTATGAAAATAACTTTTGCTTTGTCTTGTTTTGGTAAATCTTTGAGAATTTCGATGCTTTCTTCGACAAACGGATGCGGGATTTCCGACATATCGCGGTTCGGAATCTCGCCGTTTTTGTAAAACGTCGCGTCAATCAAAACATAATCAACCCGTTTAACTAATTCCTTTAAATCTTTGTCCCATTTGTTCCATTTATCAATATCTGGAATAAAAACGGCAGTTTTATTTTGTCCGGCAATTTCAAAACCGACCGTTTCGCTGAATTCGTCGCGGTGCGGAACTATAAACGGCGTAACTTTAAGATTTGAACTAAGCGAAATCGGTTCTTCGTCTTTCATCTGGCGAAGTTCGATATTTTTTAAACTTACAAGTTGACTCCAAGGTGCATTTTCCGTCAAAAAAGTTTCCATTCGCGGCATCGCAAAAACCGGAATTCCGCTTGCGCCGACGGCTTCTCTGCCGAGATACATCAAGCCCGTGTAATGACCGATGTGTGCGTGAGTGAGGAAAATTCCGTCGGGCATCATTGATTTGCCTGGCAAAAAATTGTTCAAAGCAAAAAGTTGTTCGCCGATGTCAGGCGTTGCTTCAAACAGCCATTTTTGCTTGGCTTTTTTGTCCACGAGTCCGAGCGAAACAACCAATTTTCGCGCATTTCGATCTTTCTGTGCATTAATGCAATCAGGTCTTTCACAACCGATTTGCGGATAACCTGCATCTTGCACAATTCCCAAAACAACTAAAAACTGTTCCGAAGTTTTATTATTCTTTTGGCTGAAAGCGTTAAATGAAAACAAAAACAAAAGAATTAACGAAATCTGTAGTTTATTAAGTTCAATCATATTTTATCGAAGGGTGTGCAAATTAAAATGACTTTGTTTTCAAGCCTCTACCATTCGCAATAGATTATAGATGAGAGATGATAACTGATAGATTAAATCTGTCATCTATAATCTATCAGTTATCATCTATTCCGAAACGGATTCTTAAATGTTTTAATTTGCATTTCATTTAATTCAAGAAGTTGACAAGCAAATCTGTGCGTTACAAGCCGAAAATCACCCGAAAGAGTGAGAAAAATCTCATCGCTATTGATGATTACAAACATCTGAATTACTTTTATTCTATAAACATAAAAAACAGAAACAAGGAGGAATATAAAAATGATTAAAATCAGACGAAGCGAAGAAAGAGGCGCGGCGAACTACGGTTGGCTCGATACGAAATATACATTTTCATTTAGCAATTATTACGATCCGCAATTTATGGGCTTCCGCGATCTGCGCGTGATAAATGAAGACTACATCGCACCGGCGCAAGGTTTTCCGAAACACGGACACCGCGATATGGAAATTATAACTTACGTAATTTCGGGCGATCTTTCGCACAAAGATTCGATGGGCAACGGCACGACGATTCGACCGAACGAAGTTCAAAGAATGACCGCCGGAACTGGCGTTCTGCACAGCGAATACAGTTCGGAAACCGAAAAAACGCATCTTTTGCAAATTTGGATTTTGCCTGAAAAAGAAAATCTCGCGCCCGATTATGAACAAACGTATTTTCCGCCTCAAGAAAAAACCGGAAAATTAAAATTAGTTGCATCACGCGGCGGCACGGACGGTTCGGTTCACATCAATCAAGACGTTTGGCTTTACAGTTCGATTCTCTCAAACAAAGAAGAAGTCGAACATATTTTAGCCGAAAACCGTTACGCTTGGGTTCAATTAATCAAAGGAAAAATTGACGTAAACAGCGAAACACTCAATGCCGGAGACGGCGCGGCGGTCAGCGGAGAAGAAATATTGAAAATAAGATCGCTAACTGATAAAACCGAGTTTTTACTGTTCGATTTGAATTGATATAAAATATGAAGAAGCGATCTTTCACGAAAGAACGCTTTTTTAGTGAAATATAACTTTAAAATCTAAGGAAACAAAACCTATTTTCTTTGCGATTCAATTTCAGCCGGACTTTTATCCAAATTTCCGTCCGAAGCTGTTTTAAGAAACCCGCCGATAAACATAACAACGATTATTGCCACAATAATTCCAACGCTTAACAAAGCCCACATCACACCGCGATAAGATTTTGCCGTATCTTCTCTGACCACAACGTCTTCGCCATCAACCTTTATCGTATCCTTTGCCATATCTTTTCCCCCTCTAAAATTGTTAGGTATAATTTATAATCTATTGTGTATAAATGCAATTATCGGAGTAATTTTAGGATTTATTGATTTTATTTTCCCAACTTCCCAAAACTTCCTAATTTTTCCGCGTTACTTCAATGCCTTCAGGAAAGTGATCCAAAAAATCTTCGCACAAACGATTCGCATTATTTTTGACATATTCATCTAAAGATTTTTGGTCAAATGCTTCATATCGAACGCGGTAATGACCTTCCACAGAACGCATCATTTCCGCGCCGCTGAGACTATCCTGTTTAAAGCAGATCGGGAATGTGCCATTAGCGATCTATTTTTCGTATTTTTGATTAATTCGGGTTTAACCGTTGCGGTTATTTCATAAATTATCATCTCTTAAAATCAGGGTGTTTTCAGTATCTATTGCGGCAAGCCTTGATAAAATCGCCAGTCCGGTTTGAAGTTTCTGCTTAATTTCTGTTTGGTTAAAATCGCTCTGACCATTTCTACTGGGATTGCGCCTTCTTTTAGAATGCGGTCGTGAAATTGTTTGTCAGTCATTTTTTTGCTGACAACCAAATCGCGGTGCAGATTGTAAAATTGTAAACCGCCCATCATATAGGCGATCTGGTAGAGCGGTCCGTAGTCGCCGGAGAATGAACGTCTAACTTCGCCGAGGGCGTTGTCGCGTTCGTGTCCGACGCGTTCGACGAGAAAATCTACGGCTTCGGTCGGAGTCATTTTTTCGAGGTGAAAATTAAGCGAAAAAATGATTCGTGCCGAGCGGTGCATTCGCCAGAAAAGTGCGCCGACTTTATCTTCGGGAGTTGTGTTAAAATTCTTGTCCCAGAGCAGAAATTCCCAGTATAAAGCCCAGCCTTCCATCCAGAAAGGCGTGTAGAAAATCTGCCGATATGGGCGGTAACGCTGTGTCATAAAGCGTTGAAGATGATGTCCGGGAATAAGTTCGTGATGGACGACGGCGTTTGTGAAATGAGGATTATTGCCGCGCATTGACATCATTTTTTGTTCAAACGTCATCGCGTCGGTCGGGTAAGAAACAAGAATCGTTTCACCGCCGAGAAAAAACGGCGCGATGAGCTGGCGTTCGGGCGACATCATTTCCATCCGCCACGATTCACGCGCGATTTTCGGAATCGTTATCAGGTCGTTTTTCTCCAGAAATTCGATTGCTTCAAACGCCTGATCTTTAATTAATTCGGGCTGTTTTCCGGGTTCGACGTATTTGTTTTTGACCGCTTCGAGTGCGCGTTTCCAATCGTCGCCGAAACCCATTTCGCGTGAGGCTTTTTTCATCTCCGTTTCGCACCAAGCAAATTCTTTATTGGCAATTTCGACGAGTTCTTCGGGCGTGTAAGGAATCATTTCGTATTCCAATTCTTGAATGAGCGCGCCGCGTCCGATCGGATCGCCGATGATCGTCGTTTTGTCGTCCGGCGCGATGCCAACGAGTTTATCGAGCAGAAATTTTTGATAATTTTCCAGCGATTTATCAACCGTTTTGTATGCTTCGCCGTTCCACCACGCAAATGTCGGATTGTAACCGTTATGAAAATTAAACCAATTTCGCAAAGTTCTTCGCAGAGAATCAACCGTTCGCGTCGCACGGTTTGCCACAGTGCGTTTGATCGCTTCCGCATCTTTCTTCTCGCGATTAGCAAGTCCTTTTTGTAAATTAACAATTTGATCATCAAGTTCGTTCAACAACGCAGCAGTTTTAGCGGGATCAATTGATTCCAATTTCCGGCGCGAATCTTCCAGATCGCTGATCGTTTTGGCAAAAGGAATCAGCGCGGACATTTCTGCCAATTGTTTATTAAAACGCTCTTGTTCCTTGAGTTCGTGCGCGAGGTAATTTTTGAACAAAATATAATCAATCTGCTCATCGTGATTGAGCGATTCAAAATTTTGTGTATCTAAAAGAGCGAGCCAATCTGTATAAAATGCACGAAAACGCGCGGCGCGATTCATTGAAGTCGGCGCGGTATAGAAACGATTCAAACTACCGTAATCTTCCGAATATTTTTCGATTACGCCTCGCAGACGGCTCGGCGGTTCGTTGTAATTGCTCAAATCATCAATCGTCTGCGCCGGAAGCAAAGACGCAAAAAGGCACAAAAATAGAATAGTCGCGCTTAATTGTTTCATAATATTATAAGAAGTCGGAAAAGGGTTTGGATTTATTAAAATGCGGAAACGATTGTTCATCCCGCACTTTATTCAATATTCACAATTTACCGTTATATGTTTAGTTTTTTCTTGCTGCGTTTTTGTTCATACATGAGTTTGTCAGCTTGATTGATTAATTCTTCGATCGAAGAATTGTCTTCGACACCGATAGAAATTAAGCCGTAGCTGATCGAAAGTTTATATATCTTTCCGCTGTTTGCATTATATACTTCCAAGTTTTTTTCCAGACGTTCGGAAACCGTTCCGCCCGCTTCATTATCAATATCAATAAACAAAACCGTAAATTCATCGCCGCCGAAACGCGCAATGACATCTGTTTCGCGAAATGTTTCTTGCAGAATTTCTCCGATTTTGACAAGAGCAAGCGAGCCTTCCTGATGTCCGAAAGTGTCGTTGATCTCTTTAAGTCCGTCCATATCTGCCATCATCAGCCAAAGTCCTCTGTCCAAACGACGTGAACGAAAAAGCCTTAATTGCTGTTTGGTGTGAACTAGAAAACCGCGGCGATTATAAAGTTCGGTCAGAGCGTCTTCCAGCGAAAGTTGACTTAATTTTTCGTTGGCGGATTGAAGAAGTGCAGAAGTCCGGCGAAGTTCCATTTGCATTGTTACCTGTCGGGCGAGTGCCTGCAAAGATTCAATTTGTTTTTCTGTGAGTTTGCGCGGTTTGCGGTCAATTACGCAAAGCGTTCCGAGAGCCTGATTATCCGGCGTGATCAGCGGCGCACCGGCATAAAAACGGATTTTCGGATCACCTATAACGAGCGGATTATTCGCAAATCTTTTGTCTTTTAGAGCGTCCCCAACAACTAAAGTTTCAGGCGAATCCAAGATCGCGTGGGCGCAGAAAGCAAGGTCGCGCGGCGTTTCCGAAACGTCCAAACCGATCTTTGCCTTGAACCATTGGCGGTCTTCATCAACAAGACTGATCAGTGCGATTGGTGTTCCGCAAATCTGCGAAGCCAGCAAAATAACATCGTCATATTCCTGTTCGCTCGGAGTGTCTAAAATTTCATACCGATGCAATGCTTGAATTCTGTTTTCTTCATCTTTTGGAATCGGTGGCTTCATAGAACTTGTAATATTAAAATCAACCAATTTTATACTTGAAAGATTATTTATAGAGGTGAGATCATTGTCTAAACAATCGTTGAAAAAATTAAATATCGAAACGCGCAAAACCGCGCTTTATCGCCGTCGTCGCGGCAGAAGTCCGGTCGGAAACGCCGAGTTTGCCGAAAACATTTTTGACGTGAGTTTTGACGGTGTTTTCCGAAACGTCGAATTTATGCGCGATTTCCTTATTAGATTTTCCCCGCACGATCATCGCCAGAACTTTATATTCGGTTGGCGTGAGTTCTTCCTGACCGAGATTTTCGCTTAGAAGTTCGGCAATTTCGCTCGGAATATATTTGCGCCCGTTTGCTACGGTTCGAATCGCTTTGACCAATTCTGCCGCCGAAATATCCTTGAAAATATAACCG
Source organism: Pyrinomonadales bacterium (assembly GCA_038251885.1). Lineage (GTDB taxonomy): Bacteria > Acidobacteriota > Blastocatellia > Pyrinomonadales > Pyrinomonadaceae > JAHCHG01. The sequence goes on from JBBSAX010000034.1 coordinate 27,854, forward strand.
AACGCGCCTCTTTTGAGGGAACGCGCAATTTCTGCATCGCCCGCGTGTTCGGCTAAAACAATGATTTTTGCTAAATGGTTTTCAGACAGATAATTTCCGATCTCATCAACCGCGCACGAATCGGGCAGACGCAAACCCAAAATTGTTACATCAGGATTCGTTCGGCGAAAAAGTTCAAAACCTTCCGCGCCCGTTTCCGCTTCGCCGGCAATTTCAATATCGTTTTCCTGGCTCAAAATCGTTTTGATGCCGATGCGCGTCAGCGTTTGGTTTTCAATCAAAAGTATTTTGATGGGGTTTTGCATAAAGTTATTCTAGCAAACATTTTTATTTTGTGTATTTTCGGAACGCACACTTCAGTTCGCGGGGAAAATTGGAAAAGCCGCTTTGAAAAGATTAAACCTGGCGAACTGAAGTTCGCGTTCCATTTTTTTAGTCCGATGCGCGAAAGACTTGATTGCCTTTTCCTTTAAGCAGATTTATCGGTTAATATATTTCATCAACAATATAAACGCAGCGTTTCAAGTTTCGAATTCTAAATTCAAGGTTAATTTGAAACTCTATCCGAATAATTTGCGTAAAATTATTCACCTTTTTGCAATATTTCCAAAAATAAGGATACAACTTAATTATGATTAAATTTTTTCTTCGGAATAGTCTAATTCCGGCATTGATTATCGTTTTTGCTCTTTCCGCTTTTACCCAGCAAAACTCGAACAAGGTTTTTACCGCTGCTGATTATGACCGGGCGGTAAAAATGTTGGGATTTAATACCAACAAGCTGATTGACCGCGCCGGAGTTCGTCCGACCTGGTTGCCCGACGGCAGGTTTTGGTATCGCGTCTCAACTCCGGCAGGCGGAGAATTCGTCTTAATAAATCCGGCAACCGGAGAACGAAAAGCCGCCGCTGATCTGAAAAGTTTGATTGGGGAAAATCCGCCCGATTCAAATTCGGCTTTTCAAAGACGATCTTCAAACGAAATCACTTCGCCCGACGGCAAAAAAGTCGCTTTCATCCGTGATTGGAATTTGTGGATGCGTGATGTTGCAACTAAAAAGGAAATGCGGTTGACAACCGACGGCATAGAAAATTTCGGCTATGCAACTGACAATGCAGGTTGGACGCACAGCGACCGCGCAATTTTGCTCTGGTCGCCCGATTCTAAAAAAATCGCGACATTTCAGCAAGACCAGCGTAACGCCAGTAATATGTATCTCGTCACAACCAATGTCGGTGAACCCAAATTAGAAGCGTGGAAATATCCGCTGCCGGGCGAACCGATAGCGACGATTCACCGCGTCATTATTGATACGGTAGTTCCGAGAGTTATTCGCTTGCAAATGCCGCCCGACGCGCATCGTTCGACACTTTGCGACGATATTTCCTGCGACGGTAGTTTTACAGACAATGAATGGAGTACGGATTCATCGAGATTAGCTTTTGTTTCGAGTTCGCGCGATCATAAACAAGCGAATTTACGGGTTGCTGATGCCGCGAGCGGTGAAGTCAAAGATATTTTTGAAGAAAAAGTCGCCACACAATATGAATCAGGGCAAGGCGCGGTCAATTGGCGTTATTTGCCGACTTCAAATGAATTTATCTGGTATTCCGAAAAAGATGATTGGGGACATCTTTACCTTTACGATCTAAATACGGGAAGGCTGAAAAATCAGATCACAAAAGGCGATTTTGTCGTTACGCAACTGCTTAAAGTTGATGAAAAAAATCGCGTTTTGTATTTCAATGCCAACGGACGAGAAAAAGGGCGCGATCCGTATTTCAGCCATTTTTACCGTGTTGATTTCGACGGTAAAAATCTGAAAATACTCACACCCGAAGACGGAAACCATCAGATTTCGCTTTCCGACGACGGCAAATATTTTGTTGATAATTATTCAAAACCGGATGTTCCGCCAGTCGCAGTTTTGCTCGATATGACTGGAAAATCAATCGTCGAACTCGAAAAAGCGAATATTTCGCGTCTGACGGCGACGGGTTGGAAACCGCCGATGCCGATCACGGTAAAATCGCGCGACGGCAAATGGGATTTATACGGTTTGATGTTCACACCAACCAATCTCGACGCAACAAAAAAATATCCGGTCGTCAATTATATTTATCCCGGACCGCAATCCGGCGGAGTCGGCACACGCAATTTCGGAACGGCACGAAGCGACCATCAAGCAGTCGCCGAACTCGGTTTTGTCGTCATCATCATTGACGGAAGTTGCAATCCCGACCGCTCAAAATCATTTCACGACGCTTGTTACGGCGATATGGCGGACAACACTCTGCCCGATCAAATTGCCGGAATCAAGGAACTTGCAGCAAAATATCCGTATATTGATCTAAACAGCATCGGCGTTTGGGGGCATTCGGGCGGCGGTTTCGCA
>JBBSAX010000035.1:0-30191 GCA_038251885.1 Pyrinomonadales bacterium
CAACAGCCAAAAAACTAAACAAATAAGGAGGCGGGATTGTTAAATTGTCAAACAACTGAAATCAAGACCAAAACCAGCGTCGTTGGCGTAAAAGTATTAGTCTGTCTTGACTTATTCTTTTACTTCATAGATGGCTAAATTATGCTTTACTTTTCGCACAACTGAATTATGAAAAAAATTATTCTTATTTTCCTATTTCTAACAAGCCTCATATTCGCCCAAACCGTCGAAAATTTCGACATCGAAGGACATCGCGGAATGCGCGGATTGATGCCGGAAAATACGATTCCGGCGTTTTTGAAAGCGGTCGAACTCGGCGTAGATACTTTGGAACTAGATGTCGTCGTGTCCGGCGACGGGCAAGTTGTCGTTTCGCACGAACCGTTTTTTTCGTCGGTGATTTCGCTCGACAAAAACGGCGATCCGATTCCGGCTGACAAGGAAAAAGAATTCAACATTTACAAAATGCCGTATTCGGAAGTCAAACTTTTCGATGTCGGCAGTCTCGGCAATAAAGGTTTTCCCGACCAGCAGAAAATGAAAGTTTCAAAACCTCTTTTGAAAGACGTTTTCGCGGAAGTTCAAAAATACATCAAAAAAAATAAACTAAAACAGGTCAGATACAACATCGAAATAAAATCTAGTCCGGTGGAAGACAATATCTATAACCCGATTCCGACGGTTTTCGCCAAAAAAGTTTATGACGAAATTCTGGCGGATAAAATGCAAAAAAATGTGATAATTCAGTCGTTCGATGTCAGACCTTTACAGGAAATGCGAAAATTTCCCGTTAAATTGCCACTCTCCTTTTTGGTGGCAAACAAAGACGGCATCGAAAAAAATATCGCTAATCTCGGCTTTCAGCCGGACTTTTACAGTCCGCATTTTTCTCTTGTTGACGAAGCGACCGTCGCTTACTGCCGCGAACGCAACATCAAAATTATTCCTTGGACAGTCAACGAAATCGCCGATTTGGAACGGATGAAAACATTCAATCTCGACGGAATTATCACCGATTACCCGGATCGTGCGATAAAAGTTTTCCGAACCTCGAAAAAATAAAAATTCCGAACTCATTTACAATCAAAAATCCGGCGCGAAAGAAAAAAACTTTGCGCCGGATTTTTGTTTCGAGTAAAGTTTTTATAGAATTATTCGACATTTGACGAATCATTAAAAATCGCTGAACATTAACCAAATGATAATCGCCATTGACGGACCTTCGGGCGCGGGCAAATCTACGCTCGGCAAGATGTTAGCCAAAGAATTGAATCTGCTTTATCTCGACACGGGCGCGATGTATCGCGCTGTCGGATTATCTGTCGTGGAAAACGGCGTGAGCCTTGAAGATAAAGCGAAAATTGCGGAAATCGCTGAAAATTCCCATATCGAATTGATCGGCGAGCCGGACGCGCTTTTTGTGAAATTGAACGGCGAAGATGTAACGGCAAAAATCCGTACGAACGAGATCGGTCAAGCGGCTTCGATTGTTTCGACCGTTTCGGATGTTCGGAAAATTTTGGTTGAAAAGCAGAGAAAACTAGGAAATATCGCATCAAAAGGCGCGGTTCTCGACGGGCGCGACATCGGAACGGTTGTTTTTCCGAATGCCGATATGAAGTTTTTCTTAACTGCAAAACCCGAAGCTAGAGCGCGAAGGCGTTTTGAAGAGGATTCGGAAAAAGGACGCGCTGTTTCTTTTGAACAAACTTTTGAAGAAATAAAAGAACGCGACGAACGCGACGTTTCCCGCGAAGATTCGCCGCTTTTAATTGCCGAAGATGCTATTGTCATAGATACGAGCGAACTCGATTTGCAGGAAGTTTTCGATAAAATAATTGAAAATATCGGAAAGTTAAAAAAGGAGCAAAAAAATGCCGGACATTAAAAATTTGATCTCACAAAAAATTCCATTCGTAAATAAAATTGACTGGATAATAGTTTTCGGTCTTTTGCCTTTAGTTATCGCAATTTTAGCTTTTCTTGTTTTGATGATAATCAATGAGTTGACTTAAAAGACATCAATCGCTAATATCTAAACTTGCTTTTTGATATGCTCCCGTAGCTCAGTTGGATAGAGCAACAGCCTTCAAAATAGGAGCCTGTGCGGGGAATTAGTAACTCGCACGGTGGAGAGTGCTATATCGGTGAAACTCTAAGGGAATCGAAAGATTTCTATGACAATACCGAGGGAACTTTTCGATAAATAATTATCGTTGAGACACCGTAGAGACTACACGCGCTCAGACTGAAATGTCTAAGATATAGTCCAGACTTTCAACCGTTTTCTACGGAAAATGTGGCTTGGGAAACCAAGTGAGGTAAGCTAAGCTGTGGGTCGCACGTTCAAGTCGTGCCGGGGGCATTACCATTTTTTACAAAAAACGGACATCAATTTTTGGTGTCCGTTTTTTGTTTTGCCGCAATTTCCTTGATCGGATTTTTTATCGAAATATCAATCTCCACCGGAATAACGCGCTTGAATTTTAGAAAGGATTTCTTAAATTGTCCGAAAACAAAAACTCTGCCCGTAACGCGCCATTCGTCTTTTGAATTCTTAAATTCTTTGAACGCGCCGCTTAATGCCTGATCTGCGCGAAGAAAGATTTTGAAGGGTTTCGGCAAAATTATCGGCTCATTTTTCTTGAAATCGAAGGAATCTTTATATTCTTCAACTTCGACTTTTAAACCGTTGACGCGAAAATCGTTAAATGTCATAAAATCAACCGTTCCGCTTTGTTCGATGGAAGAAAGTTCGGCGGCGAGTTCAAATGTGATTCCGGTCAGCGAAATATCGGCAAATTCAGGATCATTTATCTTTACAAACGCTTCGTTTTTGTCTTTTTCTTTCGGGTTCTCAGGCTTTTCGCGGTCGGTTTTGACGACGATTCTAGCTTTATAAACTTTGTAGCCGCGAATTTCATCAGGCAAATCTTGTGCAAAAAAATTTGAAGCGAAGAAAAGAAACAGCACACACATAAAAGCGGATAAAACGGACTTGCGCCAGTTGTTACAAAAATTAAATTCGATAAAATCTGCATTTATCCGTGTCAATCTGTCGCTAAAATTTATTTCAGGTTTTTTCATTTCGGCAAATATATTTCAAAAATTGTTCCTTCGTTTAATCTACTTTTAACCGTTATTTTTCCGCCGACATTTTCGACCGCATTTTTTACTGCCTCAAGTCCGACACCGCGACCGGAGATTTCCGTAATTTTTTCTGCGGTCGAAAATTCTGATTGAAAAATCAGTTCAAGCGTTGCTTTATCGGAAAGATTTTCTTTACCAATTTTTGCTCTGATTTTATCTAAATCAATTCCGCGTCCGTCGTCGGAAAATTTTATAAATAAACCGCTTGCACTTGATTCTAACGAAATTTTAACTTTTCCACTCATTTCAAAAGCGTGGTCAACCGCGTTGCGAACGAGATGAAGAAGCGAATCGAAAATCAATTTAAGATTTTTTTCGGAAACAGCAATTTTTTCGGCAGAAACTTCAATTTCAATATTTTTATTCAAGTTTTCCGCAACATTTTTTCCGTGTGAAACGACTTGCGCCATAACTCCTTGTAAATCAAATGAAAAAGTTTCCGGCAAAGAATCGAAGATAATTTCAGCCGTGAATTTTTCAATTATTTCACGAATTTTCTCAGTTTTTTTGAAACTTACAAAAAGAATCTGAAAACCGATTTTTCCTTGCAAGCTGAATTTTTGACTCGGAAATGTGGCGATTATTTCACCTTGTTCGCTTATTATTTCGCGGAAACTTTTTAATCCGGCGGAAAAATTTGAAAACTCGAAACCGGCTTCGACGCAAAATAAAATTTTGCCTTTTTCCAATTCAGAACCAAGTGAGATTTTTTCTTGTGAAGACAAAAGCAAGAAAATTTCCGGCGGAAGTTTAGCTGAATTTGTTTTTAGGTTTAGCTTTTTATTTTCTGACGGTGAGATTTTTCGGCAGGTTTCAATAAATTTTTCAGGAAATACGAAATCTGTTTTTTCAAAAGATTCCTTTAAAAATTCGAGTCCTTCAATCAAAATTTGATTGGAAATTTCCTGATTTTTGGCGGAAAGAAGATTTTCGAGTTCGTGCGCGATGCGGCTTGAAATGTTAAATCCGAAAGTTTGCGAAGTTCCCTTTATAGTGTGAAGCGTGCGAAAAACCACGCTTTTGTCCGAATCCGAAAGACTTTCCTTATTTTTTAAATCCGCGATTAAACTTTGCAATTTTTTGACGGATTCAAATAAAAAATGTTGACGAAAATCTTTCATTTTTCAAAATACTTTTGATTTTAGGCGAAAAACTTTTGTTAAAGCGAGGAAACGTGAGTCTTTTCGTTCAGATTTTCATCATCGGCTTTTTGATCTTTTTTTACTTGAATTTTTTCCATATCGTGCTTGATTGCATCGAGAATTCCGTTAATGAATTGCGTTGCTTCATACGTGGAAAATCGGCGGGCGATTTCGAGAGCTTCGTTGATGACGACCGTATGCGGCGTTTCTTCAAAAAGAAATTCATAAACCGCAAGACGCAGAACATTTCGGTCAACGACAGCCATTCGCGGAATGCGCCAATGTTCGGCGCGTGTGCGAATTTTTTCGTCAATTTTTTCAATTTCGCGCAGTGTACCGACAGCTAAATCGTTGGCAAATTCACGAGTCGGTTCGTCCAATTCAGGATCGCCGAGTTCGTTCCAATAGTTTCGTGTCAAAGCACTTCCGGTTGTTTTTGCAACATCCGCCGCAAACAGCATTTGCAGAGCGCATTCACGTGCTTTACGCCGTGTTCCCATAATCCTTGCTTTTATTTTCAAACGACGTGCGGAAAAGCCATCTTTTTACCGTCTGTAGAATCTTTTCCGTCGTCCATACCTTTATATAAATTTACGAGTTCGACTGCCGACATTGCGGCTTCGAACCCTTTGTTTCCGGCTTTTACACCTGTTCTGTTAATTGCTTGTTCGAGCGTGTCAGCCGTTATTATTCCAAATAAAACCGGAACTCCGGTTTGCATAGACGCTTGTCCGATGCCTTTGGTTGCCTCGCCCGCGACATATTCGAAATGCGGAGTTTCCCCGCGAATCACTGTGCCAATGCAGATAATCGCGTCAAAATTTCCGCTGTTTGCCACTTTCAGTGTTGTTAAAGGAAGTTCAAACGAACCCGGAACTTTGAAAACTTCGACCGAATTTTCATCCGCGCCGAGTCTTTCGAGCGCATCCAATGCGCCTTCAATTAATTTCGATGTCAAAAAATCGTTCCAACGCGCCGCAACAATCGCAAAGCGAAATCCCGAAGCGTTTAATAATCCTTGGTGAACTTTTGGCTGCAAAACTTTTTTCCCTCAAAACAAACAAATTTGTCAGTTCCTAAGTATAAAGACGTAACACCGAAAAGGCAAAGGGAAGATTAATGGATAATGGATAGTGGATAAGGGATGATTAAGAATTTTGGGGTCGGTAATTATCGGTTATCCATTATCCATTGATTTTAATCATTTGCCTTGAAAAAAAGGTTTGCGTTTTTCCAAAAATGCGCGTGTGCCTTCGCGCATATCTTCAGTTGAGAAAATTTGGCTGAAAAGTTCGGTTTCAAGTTTTAAGCCGTCTTTTAAATTCATTTCCAAACTTTGATTTACGGCTTTTATACAAGTGCGAATTGCCAACGGCGCGAGTTTGGAAATCGTTTCCGCCAATGTGAACGCTTCCATTTCAAGATTTTCGGTCGAAATGATTTTGTTTATCAAACCTATATTTAACGCTTCTTTTATATCAATTTCGTTTTCAAAAACCGTAGAACCCGCAGCAATACACAAATGAGAATTTTCTATGAGGGAAAAAGCATTTTTCGGAACAATTCCTTTAACTGCCGCAATGATCGGAACGGGGAGAAATTTTATCGTTTCAAGAAAAATTTCGTCAGTAAATTCGTTGTTTTCGATTTTCTCAAAATCCAAAATCATAACGACGACACGTATATTCTCATCATTTTGAATTTTGAGCAGAGTTTTCAGCAGATGTTTAGCGTTTATCAAACGAATTACGGAGATAAATTCCGACTTTTTTTCTGAAATCTGCATAAGCAATTTAATGGCTTTCTTTATGATTAACCTGCGTCATCTCTCTAATAGAAAATCCGCGCTTGGCAATTAAGATCAAACCGATTGCTGCCCAAAAAATTATTCTTCCTTTTCGAATAATTGCCAAAGTTACACCGATTCCCGCACCAATGGCGAGAGTTTCGGTAATAAACTGCGCTCCGGCTTCGTCAATACCGATGACAAACGGCACGAATTTGAATGTAACGGAGATCAGACGGCTCATTGATTCAAGCAAAAACGCCGTGTGAAAACTCGGAATTGCATCGCGCAAACGGCTTAAAATGAACAGAACTTCTAAAATACCCAAAAGATGAAAGACAAATTGACACGCCAAAATCGGCAGAAAACGCTTCGGATATTGACGGTAAAAACCGTAAATTAAATTTTCAAACAGACGAACCTGAAGTCTGCCACTTTCTAAAATTCCTTTTGCAATATTTCGGTTGTAAAGAAATTCGCAGAAATTGCTGGCAAAATGCCATTGTTTGATGACGATGATAATCGCTGACAGCATAAAGAAAATGATGCCGCCGATCAATAAATCAATCGTAAAAATCCAGCTTTCGGAAAGATCGGAACTCCGCAAAAACGTGAACGCGCCGAGGCATATAAAAACTCCCGTGATCAGCGAATAAAAAATATTTTCGGTGGCAATCGAGGACAAACCGACGACGAGCGGAACTTTTTTTCTGACCGCGACGGCTTTTGCCGTTCCACTGACGAGGATGCCGAGCGGAATAATACTGCCCATCGCTTCGCCGATGATTACGGCAGGAATCGTGTCTGTTGTGTCAAGTTTATATGGCGCATAAACCGATAAACGCCACGCGACCGCGCGAAAAATAATTCGCAGAAAATAAATTAATTGTAGAATTAAAAATCCACCGATGCCGATCTTGGAAATTCCTTCCAGAATATTTTGCAAACCGACCGAATAAACCAAATACGAAAAAAGCACGACTCCCAAAACTGTCACGATTGCGACAGCAACCTTTAAACGGTTGAGATGGGTAGGTTTCAGTCTTTGAATTTTAATCGTTGGATTTTGAGTCTTTGTTTCCGAATTCACTGCTTTTGCCTTTTCGCCGATGCGCTCAGTTTTAGATGCTAACTTAAATTTTCCCGATTCAGCAAATTAAAATTGCTTGCCCCTTATTTAAGAGTCAAGCAATTTTATCCGGCAAAAGCAATAAAAGAATTATCTTTTGCCGCGTAATTAATAAGTTTTTAACATTAGAAATGGCGAATCTGGAAATATTGACCGCCGACACCGGAAATCGCTCCTTCATATTTTGCTAAAAAAGTATCAAAACGCTCCGAATATTGCCGTCCGCCGGCGGGATCAATAATTGAAAAAAAAGTATCGTTCGGTGCGCCGCCGCCGGTAATTGCTTCGATAATTCTCGAATGAAGTCCGCCTCCCGGACCCAAAACATTAAGTGTGCCGATCCACAATAAACCGTGTGTTTCCAAAAGATCAACCCACGCATCAATCGTCAGATTTGCCATCGGCTCGTGCCGCATATTAGCTGCTGTTAAAAACGGTCCGAATTCGGCTGACGGCAGACCTTGAGGGTTGGGATTTGTCGGTAATCCGGCATCGTAAAAAAGCGCATATTTGTTACTGACTTGTCCGACTGAATCTCGGATTGACATCATATAGCCGCGTTTCCAAGAAATCATCATTGTATAAACCGTCGCCCAGCAGGTCATCGGTCCGTCCTGCGCGATTACTGATTTTGTTCCGGGGACTGTGTATGGTATAGCCACTTTAAACTCCTTTTAATTTAATATTTTTTTCTATAAAAATTCTCTTTACTACTGTTTAAGAGAATACTGCGGATCAAATCTCTTTCGATTAGCGCGAATTTAACCAAAAGGCAGTAGATTTCATATCAAAACGACGCTTCATTTTTTCTTATTTGCGGATTAGAAAAAATGAAACTTAAAGTAAATGAATTAGAAAATTATAAGGAAAAAAATTTCGCAGCATTTTTGATTTTTTTGTAAGCGGTTTAGTATGATTTATAACAACAATTTAAAAAATATAATTTAAGGGAATTTAATATGAATGCAACAGCTTTAGAAATGGAAAATTTAAGACCTGCATTAACGCATCTATCGGAAGAGGAAGAATTATTTCGCAGCAGTTTCCGCGAATTTGCCGAGGGCGAAATTCGTCCGCGCGTCGAAGAAATGGAAAAAGCGGGAAAACTCGACCCCGAACTTATCAAACAATGTTTTGAGATCGGTTTGATGGCAATCGAAACGCCCGAAGAATACGGCGGCGCAGGAAGTTCGTTCTTTAATGCGATTTTAGCAATTGAAGAATTAGCACGGGTTGACGCTTCGACATCGGTTTTTGTTGATGTCCAAAATACACTTGTAACAAATGCGTTTATTCGTTGGGGAAACGAAGATTTAAAGAAAAAATATCTGCCGCAAATGGCGGCATCGAAAGTTGGCGCGTATGCCCTGTCGGAAGCGGGAAGCGGTTCGGACGCTTTCGCTTTGAAAACCCGGGCGGTTGAAAAAGACGATCATTACGAGATCACCGGACAAAAACTCTGGATCACAAACGGTAACGAAGCCGAAATTTTTATCGTATTCGCGACCGTTGACCCCGAAGCCGGTTATCGTGGAATTACGGCTTTTATCGTCGAAAAAGATTTCGAAGGGTTTTCGGTCGGCAAAAAGGAAGACAAACTCGGAATCCGCGCCAGTTCGACAACGGAACTGATCTTAGACAACTGCAAAGTGCCGAAAGAAAATGTTTTAGGCGAAGTCGGCAAAGGTTATAAAGTTTCCATCGAAACTCTTAACGAAGGTCGCATAGGAATCGCCGCGCAAATGGTCGGAATCGCGCAAGGTGCGTTTGATGCCGCACTCGCTTACACCAACGAACGTGAACAATTCGGCAAAAGATTGGATGAATTCCAAGCGGTTCAATTTCAACTTGCAGAAATGGCAGTAGAACTCGAAGCCGCAAGACTTTTAACCTACAACGCCGCGCGTCTGAAAGATGCCGGAAAATCATTTTTGAAAGAAGCCGCGATTGCCAAACTTTATACTTCAAGAGTCGCGGAAAAAATCTCTTCAAAAGCCATCGAACTTTTCGGCGGCTATGGCTATGTCAAAGATTATCCGGTCGAAAAATTCTGGCGCGACTCAAAAATCGGCGCGATCTACGAAGGAACTTCAAATATGCAATTGCAGACTATTGCAAAATTGATTACGAGCGGGAAATAATTTCTTCCATTTCAATATATACTTGTATAAGATAAGGGAAGCATAGGCTGTAGAATCTATACTTCCCTTATCTTATACATCAAACTTCATTTATTTTATAAATCAAACTTCGTTGAGAAAATCTATGCAAGTTTGTCATACCTATGATAAATTCTTAGCTAAATTAAAAGCTATCGGGAGGCTTAAATGAAAATCTTAACAATTTTTGTAACTCTAACTTTTTTATTACTTATTACAGTATCTAACTTCGGTCAACGATTAGTTGTTGATCCGACATTTGCACCAAACCTCAACGGCTCTGTAGATCATATGGAAATTTTACCCGATCAGAAAATTTTGATCGCCGGTAATTTTACTACTGTTGACGGTCAATCCCGTCTTAAAATCGCAAGGCTCAATGCAAACGGCAGCCTTGATACGACATTTGACGCAAACTGGGTGTATGGATCAACAAGTAATTTGAACAACGTAATAGTCAAAGCATTAACAGTGCTGCCGGATGGAAAAGTATATATTTCCGGTTCGTTTGCTTCGAGCGGTACAAATGTCCCTGATAAAATTCTTCGATTAAACCCGGGCGGCTCACTCGATCAAAGTCTGACGACGATTCCTTTGGTAGAGGGAGTTAATTTTGTTAAGGGCATTTATAAAGTTCAGCCGTTACCGGACGGAAAATTCCTGGCTTGTGGTTATTTTTCAACAGCTAACGGTAATTCAAGGTCCAGGTTGGCAAGATTCAACAGCGACGGCAGTTTTGACTCGACTCTAACAGCCCAAATCAATGATACTTGTTACGATGTGGCAGTCCAGCCGGACGGAAAATATCTGGTTGCCGGAACATTTAATACCGTTAACGGCAATACCAGGCTGGGATTAGTTCGTTTTAACACTAACGACAGCATAGATACGAGCTTTAATGCTTTCAGTGTCAATAACCAGTTTACCCTCGACGAATATTTCGGCATCAAACTGCTGGACGACGGGACAATGTATGCCTTTCATGACCCGGAATATAATGATAACGGTATCTTACGGTTAAATGCGGATGGAAGTCTCAGGACAAGTTTCCTTACATATGCTCGTCCGGCGACCGACCTTGAAGTTCTGCCAAATGGTAAAATTATTGCCATTGGTGACTTTTTTTCCGCCGGAACGACGGATCCTCAAGGGGACAATTTTAATCGCTTTACACCTGACGGCAGACACGACGGCTCAGTAACCGTAGATTTTTTCGGCGCGTATCAAGGAACGAAAGCTTTAGAAATTGCGGCGGATGATAAAATTATCGTCGGTGGCAGTTTTACGCAAGTTAGAACTAACGGTGTTTCCGTCAGCAGAAATTATCTTGTCCGATTATCACCTCAGCCGGTTCCGATTAAGCACAAATACGATTTTGACGGCGACGGCAAAGACGATCTGGCTGTTTTTCGTCCGAGTGATAGGGTTTGGTATATCAATCAAAGCACAAATGGGTTTACATCAGCACTATTCGGTCTCTCGACAGACAAACCTGTTGCCGCAGATTATGACGGCGACGGAAAAGCCGACATTGCAGTATTTCGTAATGGTGTTTGGTATTGGGTGCGAAGTTCAAACAACACATTTGCTTCCGGTATAACGGGACAAGGCGGGGACATTCCGCAAGGCGGTTTTAACGGCAGATTTTACTTACGGGGAAGTGCTTTGCCTGATGGGACACGCGGTTTGCTTGTGTTCAGACCATCGCAAGCGGCTTTTTATTTACAGAATCCTTATGAGCAACCGCATAACGTAAACTTACAGGGTATGCCCGTAACATCCGGTGATATATCTGTTGCTGCCGATTATGACGGTGATGAATATGAAGATGTAGCAGTTTTCCGCGATGGTAATTGGTATTATTTGAGCAGTAATGATTTTAGAGTCTGGCATTTTCAGTTCGGTTTACCGGGCGACATTCCGGTGCCTGCGGATTACGATGGCGACGGTCGTACCGATTATGCAGTTTTCCGCCCATCAAACCGCGTTTGGTATATCCAAAAATCAACCGAAGGTTTTATTGCCGTGCAGTGGGGATTGGAAACGGATCTGCCTGTTCCTGCTGATTATGATGGTGATCGTAAAGCTGACATTGCCGTGTATCGTGATGGAGTTTGGTATATCTTGAAAGCGGATAATTCTTACAGCATTGAATCCTTCGGTTTAGCAGGTGATATTCCTGCCCAATTAGCACGATAATAATTTTCAAAGAAACCGGATTCGATAATATATGCGGACAGAAATATTGTTTTCGGCGAAGACAAGTGCAGAATGAAAATAAATAATGTTGGCGGGATGAAAATTATCGAATAAATTTTTATAATTTTTATCGAAATGACAAACGAAATAAAAATCTGCCGCGCTGAAATTGAAGACGCGGAAATGCTCGCTGAACTTTGCCGGAAAACTTTTTGGGATGCATTTGCCGAACATCCCGAAAACGCGCCCGAAGATATGGTGGATTATATGGAAAAGGCATTTAACGTCGAAACCATTCGCGCCGAATTAAATGAAGAAAATTCTATTTTTCTCATCGCCGAAATCGAAAATGAAGCGGCAGGTTATGCAAAAATTACGCTCGGAGCAATCGAAGCCGGAATCATCGCTGAAAAGCCGATTGAATTAAACAGACTTTATTCGCACCAGAAATTTTTAGGCAAAGGTGTCGGCGCGAAGTTGATGGATGAATGTTTTGAAATTGCTAAGGAAAATAATTGCGACGTAATGTGGCTCGGCGTTTGGGAATTTAATCCGCGCGCGCAGGCGTTTTATCGAAAATATGGTTTCTGCGAAGTCGGCAAACACATTTTCCAACTCGGCTCCGATCCGCAGATCGATCTTCTGATGCAGAAAGATTTGTAAAGAGTATTTTCCCGCGAATCTACGCTAATAAACGCGAATACTTTGTTCTTATTCGTGACAATTCGCGTAGATTCGCGGGGGGAAAATGTTTTTTATTTCTTCTTTTTCTTGCGTTTAGAAAATTGAGAAAACGCATTTTTTCGCGATTTTCCTTTTTCTTTGAATTTCCTTTTTGGTTTTGAATCGCTGATTCCAAAGTCTTTTCGGTCTTCGCTTCTGTTTTCGCTCTTAGGTCTGAAATCTTGTTTGTCTTCGTGTCCGCCTCCGAAAGTTCTTTCGCTTTCGCGCCCGCGTCCGAAATCCTTTTTCGGTTGACGTTCACTTTGTCCGAAATCTCTTTTAGGTTCACGTTCGCCGCGTCCAAAATCTCTGTCGCGGGGTTTGTCACGGTCGTTTGTTTTTTCTCCTGTCGAAGCGAGCCGCAAATTCATTTTTTGTTTGCGAATGCGGCTGTTCTGCATATTTTTGAGAACTTGTTCGACGAACTGCGACGGAATATCAACCAGAGTGTAACGATCATTTACGTCAATCGCGCCGATTGCTTTGCCGGGAATATCGGCTTCGTTAGCAATTGCGCCGACAATATCGCCCGGATTTATGCGGTGTTGACGACCGATGTCAATAAACAATCGCACCATTCCTTCTTCGGAAAAAGAAAATTGTTCCGGTTCGGGTTCGACTTTGATTTCCAAACGCTTTTCGCCGACCGCAAGAAAAACGGCGGCGGCGGCGATTTCGGCGATGTCGCAAAATGTTTCTTCCGCTAAATCTTCAACCAATGATAAATAAAGTTCCAAATCCTGTTCGGTTAATGTTGAGACGATTTTTTCCTTGAGCAAGGAAATTCGCCGCGCGGCAACGTCTGCTTTGGTCGGCAATTTGAGCGGTTCGATCTTTTGTTTCGTGTATCTTTCGATGTCGCGCAGCATTCTCTGCTGGCGCGGCGTAACAAACAAAACAGCTTTTCCTTCGCGTCCGGCGCGTCCCGTGCGTCCAATGCGATGGACGTAGTTTTCCGTATCCGAAGGCATATCATAATTGATAACCGCCGAAATTTGTTCAACGTCCAAACCGCGAGCCGCAACATCTGTCGCGACAACTATTTCGACCTTTCCGGTTTTTAATCTTTTTATGACGGTTTCGCGCTGATTTTGATTCATATCACCGTGCATCGCTTCGGCGGCGTAACCGCGTGCTTGAAGTTTATCGGTCAGATCGGCAGTTCCGTGTTTTGTCCGATGAAAGATCAAAATTGCTTCGCCGGGAGTTGATTCGGCTTCGAGAAGTCTGGTCAAAGCGTCCGTTTTCTGGCGTTCGGAAACATTTAAATAAAATTGTTTGATAGTCGGAACGGTCAATGTTTTGCGTTCGATTTCGATATTAACCGCATTTTTCAAATGACGTTCCGCAATGCGTTTTACCTCGCGCGGCATTGTCGCCGAAAAAAGCGCAGTTTGTCGCGTTTCGGGCGTGTGGCTCAAAATCCATTCGACATCTTCGATAAAACCCATTCGCAGCATTTCATCGGCTTCGTCCAAAATCATCATTTTGAGATTTTCAATCTTGATCGTTTCGCGGCGAATATGATCCATCACGCGTCCCGGCGTTCCGACAATGATTTGCACGCCGCTTCGCAAATGACGAATCTGCTGACTGATTGATTGACCGCCGTAAACCGGCAAAACGCGCACGCCGCCGAGATGTTTGGCGTAAGAATGAAACGCTTCAGCAACTTGAATCGCCAATTCGCGCGTCGGTGCAAGCACCAGAGCCTGAACAGCTTTGCTTTTTGCATCAATTTTCTGCAAAGTGGGAAGCGCGAACGCGGCGGTTTTTCCAGTTCCGGTTTGCGCTTGTCCGATGATATCTTTTCCTTCTAAAATCAAAGGAATAGTCTTTTGCTGAATCGGTGACGGAGCTTCATAGCCGAGATCGCTGATCGCTTTTGTCAGTTCACTTTTCAGACCGAATTGTCCGAAGGATGTATCGGCTACATCTTCTGTTTGTATGTCTTGTATATCCATTATTAATAAATCGAATTTTGTTAAAACCGTTAGTATAGCGGAGAAAATGAATAAAGTAACTGTGATACCGACATATTAAGCAAATACGGCTTAAGTTCTTTCTTCCAATTCATCTTTTATTTCGAGATTTCTGATCAAACGGTGCAGATAATTCGGATGAATGTCGAGTAATTTCGCGGCTTCGACGTAGCTTCTGCCACTTTGCTCGAAAGCGTTGTGGATCAAATCTTTTTTCTTTTCGCGCAAGGCTTTATGATAATTTGAAATCTCTTCACTTTCATTTTCAATTTTTACATCAAGAAAATCTTCCGGCAGATCTTCCGGCAAAATCCATTCGCTTGAGCCGAGAACGACGGCGCGTTCGATGGCGTTTTCAAGTTCGCGCACATTTCCGGGAAAATCGTATTTGAGCAGAATTTTTTTCGCATTTGCTGAAATTCCGCGAATTCGACGATTTAATTTACGGCTTAATTTTTCAACGAAATAATCGGCAAGCAGTAAAATATCGTCTTTTCTTTCGCGCAAAGCGGGCATCGCAAACTGCACGACATTAAGGCGATAAAACAAATCTTGACGGAAATTTCCCGCTTTTATTTCCGCCTGCAAATCGCGGTTTGTCGCGGCGATCAGACGAATGTCGGCTTTGATCGGGCGCGTTCCACCGACTCGTTCAAATTCGCGTTCCTGCAAAACTCTGAGAAGTTTTGTTTGTAAATTTAACGCCATTTCACCGATTTCATCAAGAAAAAGTGTTCCGAATTGTGCCATTTCGATCTTGCCTTTTTTCTGCTGAATTGCGCTTGTGAACGCGCCTTTTTCGTGTCCGAAAAGTTCGCTTTCAAGCAAAGTTTCCGTCAGCGCGGCGCAATTTATCGCGACAAAAGATTTATCTTTGCGCGAACTGTTCAAATGAACGCTTTGAGCGGCAAGTTCTTTTCCCGTGCCGCTTTCGCCTGTAATTAAAACGGTCGTGTTCGTCGGCGCAACTTTTTTGATGACTTGATAAATTTTTCTCATTGCGTCGCTTTCGCCGATCATATTTTGATCCAGCGTTTCGTCGCGCAATCGTTCATTTTCACTTTCAAGAAACGCAAAATTTTGTGCATTTTCAATCGCGACCGCCGCGATTCCGGCAACTGCCGTTAAAAATTTCAAATGACTTTCATCGAAATTTGTATGAGACCCGCTTAAATAAATTGCGCCGAGAGTTTTTTTAAATAACACGACTGGAACGCAGAGCAACGTGGAAACTTTTGATAAATATAAACTTTCGGCTTTTTGCAAATTCTTGTCAGAAGCAAAATCAGCTACTAAAATGACTTTTTGGTCTTTCAAAACTCGTTTGACAACTGTTTGACTGACTTCAATTGATTCGCCTTCATTTTTTGGGTTCAATCCGATGGTTTCGACGAATTCATTTTCATCATCAACCAAAATGATCGCGCCGGAATCTGCCGGAATTACCTCGAAAATCTGCCGCAAAAGTTCGCTTTGAAGTTCTTCTGTATCGCGGATCGTGTTGATTTTATTGCTGATTCGCAAAATTGCGGTCAAATCCCTTGCCATCGCGCCGAAAACTTCTTCGATTCGCAATTGCATCGAGTTTTTCGGCGGCTTAAATTCGGTTTGATCGAATAAAATCTCGCTCGAAGTTTCAACAAAATCTTTGGTTTGAAAGCGGAACGTAAAATCGCCGACGCGGATTTTGTCGCCGTGAGAAAGCAGAGTGTTTTCAGCTTTTTTTTCGTTGACAAAAGTTCCGTTTAAACTTTGTAAGTCATTAATAAAGAATTGATTGTCGCGTTTTTCAATAACACAATGTTGGCGCGAAACGGAAGCGTCTTTTAAGACGATTTCGTTTAAAGATTCACGACCGATGGAAAATTTTTCGCCGTTCAATTCATAAACTTCACCTTTTAATTTTCCTGAAATTATTGTCAGTTTTTCGCTCATCAGCTTATCTTACAACTATCTTTTCGGTTTCAAAAACTATCTTTTCGGTTAGATTTTTTGTAATGCCAACTCCTTCCAATTAATTATAAATTAATTATAAAACGCTTGTTTTCAATAACTTGGTTCGATTCGGCAATTTCGGCACACGGTTCGCACTAACTATTTTCAACCGAAAGGTCGGAAAAAGTAAAAAGGAGTAAAAAGTTATTATGAAATCACAATTATTAAAATTATACGCCGTTGCATTAATTATCGGAATCGTCGCTGTCGGTTCAGCATTTGCACAACAAACTTTACAGTTTAATGTGCCGTTTGATTTTCAGATCGGCAAGGAAAAACTCGATGCCGGAAAATACGAAATGCTTGTTTTAAGTAATTCAAGGTATCTTCTAAAAAGTGTCGAAACAAATGAAAAAGTACTTATTTCTTCTAATATTCAGGTTGGAAATGAAAGATCGGTAAAATCTGAAAAATTAGTTTTCAATCGCTACGGCGACACATATTTTCTACGCCAAATTTTTGCCAGACCCGCAACGGTCGGAACGGAAATAACCGAAACCAAAGCCGAAAGAAATGTTCGAAACAATTTTGAAGAAGAAAATCTAAAAATTGCCGATAACAAATCGAAGCCTGAAAAAGTTTCTATAAATTCTGCTCAATAAAGACCTTGAACCTCGGATTGAGTGGAAGACGCGGCGCAGATTCGATGAGGGTCTGCGCTTTCTTTATTTTTTGGTGTTGAACATTATGACATCACTCAGAGTTATTCCGCGAGAAATCGCTATTTGTTTGCCGTCATATGAGAACGAAAAAGACTGAATCGAATTATCTTTGAAGTCGGTTAATTTTTTGAGTTTGCCGTCGTTAAGCGGATAAATCCAAATATTTGAAACCCCGTTTTGATTATCAACAAACGCGATATTTTTGCTGTCCGGTGTCCAATTAAAATTATAGTGCGAAGTATTGGTCGTATTAATTGCCGTCGTCGGAAGCGATATGCTTTTCTTCAGTTTAGTTTCCAAATTCATCAATTCGCTGGCAAGTTGTTTTTCTTTTTCATCCCAAAATACGTAGAAGAGTTGTTTTCCATCAGGAGAAATTTGGGCTTGTTGAACATTCATCGGCAGAATTATAGTTTTCTCGCCGGTTGTTAAATTCGCTTTGGCAAGTCCAAAAAAGTTTTCGTCGTTAGAAAAATAAAGAATCGAGTTTTCGGCTCTCATACATTCGCCGCCGATGCCAATCAGATTTTTTTTCCACTCATTATCTTTTAACTCTTTTCCATCCAAACTGATTCGGCGAAACCCTTGTTTATTTGAAAAGAAAAGAATTGTTTGCCCGTCGAAAGAAACACACGGGGAAACATTGGAAGAATCATCGCTGGTCAATTGAATTTTCCGTGTTCCGTCCGAATTCATTTTCCAGAGGTTAAATTTTCCGCTGACAGTTGATGAATAAAGGAGTTCTCCTTCAGGTGTCCAATCAACACCAACACCTTCGATTTTCCCATCGGTGATCCGTTTTGCCTGTGCCGGATCGTTTGTCGGAACTGTCCAAATCGAGAGCAAAAATTCGCGCTGAACGCCGACAAAACTTTTCCCGTCAGCGGTAATGCTCAATGAATCATAGCTATTGAGATCATTATTGACAGGAATTTGCCGACCGTCGGAATAATTTATCAGCCAAAGTTGATTATAAACTTCGCCGTTTGCGAGCGAGATCAGCAAACCGCTTTTGTCCGGCAACCACTGCGGACTTGAGGCAAAACCGATGTTTTCTTCCTTGCCTTTCCAGATCGTTTTTAAATTGCCGCCTTCTGCCTGCATTTCAACGATTTGTGCCGTGAAATTATCCTTCGTTTCCGCATCTGGAAAATCTCCTATTAAAGCTAAAGTTTTACCGTCAGGAGCAAACGCGGCGGCATAAATTCCTCCATTATTCCGATTTGATTCATAAATAACTTTTTCTTCTTTCTCGTCAATTTCTGCCGAAATTAATTTCATCGTCTTCGTTTCGTCATCGGAACGAATAAAAACAATCGTTTTATTATCGGGCGAAATCGTCAATCCGGGCATACAATCGTCAATTATTTTCTGCGGAATTCCCCCTAAAACGGGAACTCGGAAGATCTGTCCGACCGTTTTTTTGTCCCACATATTGTAATAAAGCCAGTTTCCGTCGGGCGAAATTTTTAAGCCCTGAAAAATAATTCCTTCATCGGAAATGATCTTTGCGGTGCCGCCATTTTCGGTTTGCCTGAGCCACAGACTCTGCTTTTCGCCTTCGTCCAAAACGTATGCAATATATTTTCCATCGTCCGAAACCGTCGCGTCCAGAACTTTTCCTAAATTCGTCATTCGCGTCGGCTTTGCGTCAGCAAAAGAAAATTTTGCCGATGCTTCGGGCATCATTCTATAAATTGCAAAAACGACTCCGCTCAAAATTGCGACTGCCAAAATTGCAAATGCGGCAACTTTCCATTTTTTTCGTGGAAGCGGAATTGTTTTGCTTTTGCGAAATTCAAATGAAGACGCGGGAATGATTTCGGAAGATTCAAAACTTTCGCCAAGATTTCTTCGCAGACGTTTCAG
Organism: Pyrinomonadales bacterium; assembly: GCA_038251885.1. Taxonomy (GTDB): domain Bacteria; phylum Acidobacteriota; class Blastocatellia; order Pyrinomonadales; family Pyrinomonadaceae; genus JAHCHG01. Next base: position 18,797 of record JBBSAX010000035.1, read on the forward strand.
ATCGGCAAGCAGATCGGAAGCCGTTTGATAACGCATTTCCGCATCTTTTTCCAGCAATTTTAGAATTATTTGTTCGAGTTCTTCAGGAACATTTTCGACCGATTCGCCCGGCGGAATCGGTTCTTTATTTAGAATTTCGTCAAAAACTCCGGCGTGTGTCGAGGCTTTGAACGGCACGACCCCGCAAACCATTTCGTAAAGCAGAACGCCCAAACTCCAAAGGTCTGTTCTGCCATCGAGTTTTTTGCCGAGAGCTTGTTCGGGCGACATATACTGCACCGTTCCGACGAGCATCCCTTCTTCGGTTTTCGCCCGCGTGATGTCTTCTTCGGAAACTTCTTCGGAAAGTGTTTTTGCCAGACCAAAATCCAAAACTTTAACCTGTTCGCGGTGATTTATGATAATGTTCGAGGCTTTAATATCGCGGTGAATCACGCCGTTTCGATGCGCTTCGTCTAATGCGTCCGCGATTTGCGTGGCGATTCTTAAAACATCGAAAAGTTCTAATTTGGAATACTTAATTTTATCCGCAATCGTGTCGCCCTCAACAAGTTCCATCGCCAGCAGCGGCGTTTCTTCGGTTTCGGCAACTTCATAAATCGTGCAAATATTCGGATGATTAAGATTTGCGGCAAGCCTCGCTTCTTGCAAAAAGCGATTCAGATTCTTGCGGTCATTTCCGTTCGTCTGCGGCAAAATCTTCAGCGCAACTTTTCGGCTCAAACGCTCGTCTTCAGCAAAATAAACCTCGCCCATTCCGCCGGAGCCGAGTTTTCTGATGAGTTTGTAATGCGAAATTTGTCTCAGCATTTCCTGTTTTGTATTAATTATCTATAAATAAAACACCGCATCCAAAAGCATTGTGACATCCATTTTAGCAGAACCTTCAATTATAAATATTCCTTCTATTTTGATAACGCGCATTTTCGTTATTTGTTCAATCATTAATTGTTTTTCCACAAGAAAAAATTCCAAATACATTGCAATTAACCCTCAGATGAATTATTGTTGCATTTATGCGATACATCGAAAATCCGCCGAATCCTTATCAGAAATATTCCGCCGAATTTCTGGGCGAACCTTCAAGCACAAAACTCGAAGTTTATGAAGAAACCGCGACCAAGAAAATGATCACAAAAGCGTGGTCGTCGGATTTCGGAAATCGCTTTACGGTCAATTGTTATCGCGGCTGCATACACGCTTGCACGTATTGTTTTGCGCGGCAATATCACGAATATTTGGGCTACGGCGCAGGAACGGATTTTGAAACGAAGATCGTCGCTAAAGTAAACGCCCCTGAAATCTTGCGAAACGAATTAAAACGAACGCGGCAAAAGATAAACCATCTCGATTTTTCATTTGCGACCGATCCGTATTTGCCGCTCGAAGCGAGTTATGAATTAACAAGAAAATGTTTACAGGTTTGCAGAGAATTCAAAATTCCGGTCGCGATTATTACGAAATCACCTTTAGTAACAAGAGATTTAGATATTTTGACTGAACTCGATTGCACGGTTTTTTTCTCGATTCCGTTTTTAACAAAGGAGAAATCAAAGCCTTTTGAACTTTACACGCCGATTCCCGAAGTTCGCTTCCGTGCGATGAAAACTCTGACCGACGCGGGCATAAAAGTCGGCATTGGAATCGCTCCCGTAATTTTAGGTTACAACGAATCCGATATACCGAAACTTCTCGAAAAAGCGCGTGAAAACGGCGCGACAAAAGCGTTTATCAATTTAATTCATTTCGATACGGATTCGATTCTTGAATATTTCACACAAAAACTTCACGAAAAAATCCCGACCAAAGCTGACAAAATCTTAAACACATTGAAACGCGAACGCGACGGAAATCTGCGCCACCGCAACTACAAAGAGCGAAATTCTGGTAAGACCGAACAATGGCAAACCGCCGTCAAAATGTTTGAATTACATTTTAAGAAATTAGGTTTTGAAAAATTCGAGCGAATAGAAAAGATAGAAAAAGAAGTTTTGCCAGTTCAGCAGAAATTATTTTAAGAAATTTTTAACCACAGATGCACACAGATTAACACAGATATTTTTCTAAATTTTTATCTGAGTTTATCTGTGTTAATCTGTGGTTATATTATTTTTTTACTAAGAAATTTATGCAAAACAGAATAGAAGTTTTTAAACAAATGCTCGAAAGCGATCCCGAAAATACGATGGTGATGTTCGGTTTAGCGAAAGAATACGAAAAGGTCAATCAAACGGAAGAAGTTATTGAGATTTTGGAAAAATATCTCGCCAAAGCCGACGACGAAGGCAACGCTTACGGAATGCTCGCCAAGGCTTACGAGCAAACCGGAAACCGCGAAAAAGCGAAATTCGCCTACGAAAAAGGAATCGAAGTTTCTAACGCGCACGGACATCCTTCGATGGCGATGGAATATCAGGAAACGCTCGAAATGGATTATGCGGATTAAATTATGAACTATTTAAACAAACTTTTATTTGGTATTTTGTCGGTAATTTTATTTGCAAATATCGTTTTTGCACAGCGCGATCTCGGTGCGCGTCCAACCGATTCGGGCGGAGTTCTGATGCCGGAACAAGCGGCTTATGATGTGAAAAATTACGATATTACCGCGCGTGTTTTTCCCGATAAAAAATCAATTTCGGGCGAAACGATGATTTCGGCGCAGATAATTTCGCCGACAAATGTTTTTGTCGTTGATCTAGACACGCCTTTTGAAGTTTCGTTTGTCGGTTTGGTTGAAGGAACTGATGCGCCGAAGGCTTTGAAATTTGAACGCCGGATGGGAAAAATCTGGATCTGGTTTCCGATGACAAAACAACCCGGCGAACAGGTAAAAGTTGCCGTCAGATATTCAGGCATTCCGCGAGTTGCGCCGCGTGCGCCTTGGGTTGGCGGTTTTATGTGGGAAAAAACGGCTGACGGTTCAGATTGGATCGTCAATGCACAGCAAAATGACGGCTCTGATCTTTGGTTTCCGAGCAAAGATCATCCGTCGGATGAAGCCGATTCGGTCGCACTTCACATTACAGTTCCGAATAATTTATATGTTGCGACCAACGGAAAACTGCAAAGAATTAATGAAAATGAAGAAGACACGCACACATTTAATTGGTTGATGTCGAATCCGGTCAATAATTACAACGTCGTTCTAAACATCGCGCCGTATAAGATCGTCGAGCAAAATTACGAAAGCGTTTCGGGCGAAACATTTCCGATTATGTTTTATGCCTTGCCGGAAAGCACGGGAAAAGCCAAAGACATCGTAAATCAAACGGCGAAGTTTCTTTATTTTTACGAAAAATATCTCGGACCGTATCCGTTTCGCGCCGAAAAACTCGGCATCGCCGAAACTCCGCATCTCGGAATGGAACATTCGACGATTATCGCTTACGGCAATAAATTTAAGAACAACGAAAACGGTTTTGATAATTTGATGCTTCACGAACTCGGACACGAATGGTGGGGAAATCTGGTAACAGCTTCGGATTGGCGCGATTTCTGGCTGCACGAAGGCTTTCAATCTTTTATGGATTCGCTCTATCTCGAAGAAATCAAAGGCAAAGACGCATATTTAAATGCAATGAAATCAAGGGCAAAAAACACGCGAAATATGCAAGCGGTCGCGCCGCGCGAATCGAAAATCGCGTATCAGGTTTATATGGCTGCGCCGGATTACACAAAAAGCGATGGCGATATTTACGGAAAAGGTTCTGTGATTTTGCATACTTTGCGCTATTTGATCGGCGACGAAGCATTTTTTCGTGCATTGCGCCGTCAAGCGTATCCGACAAAAGAAATGGAAAAGATCACGACCGGAAAACAGACGCGATTTGCGACGACCGATGATTTTAAGCAAATCGCCGATGAAGAATCGAAAATGGATTTGGACTGGTTTTTTGAAGTTTATTTACGTCAACCCGAACTGCCAAAACTTGAGGTTTCCAAGAATCCCGGTAAAATCAGTTTGCAATGGAAAACACCAAATAATTTGGCATTTCCGATGCCGATTGATATTGAAAAAAACGGTAAAACAATGCGAATCGAGATGAAAAACAGCACAGCTGAAATTGATTGGAACAATACGGATTCATTTGAAGTTGATCCGAACGGTTGGGTGTTGAAAATGCAGTAAATAATTAGAAAAGTTTCGCTTATCATGTTAAGAGTTCAAACTTTAGTTTGCTATTTCTGCCAGCAAAGCGTTGTAGAAATTCTTTGATTTAGCTTTTGCAGGTTAGCTCAAATATGAAATGGTCGCGTAAGCAAACTTCTCGATTCGCTGACGTTTGGCAAACTGGAGTTTGAACCCTGAACTCAATTATCCAAAACAATCTTTCCATTCTTTATAACTTTCTCGACAAAATTACCGCCGAATTCGTAACATATTTCGCGGTAATCTTCCGTGTCTAAAATAATCAAATCCGCCCATTTTCCTGCTTCGAGCGAACCTGTTTTGTTTCCCAAAGCGATTGAGTATGCGGCGTTTATCGTTGTTCCGATAATTGCTTCGGACGGCAGAAGTTTTTGATAGCGACAGGCAATTTGCATCGCCGTTTGTTGCGACGGACACGGTGCCGAACCGGGATTGTAATCGGTCGAAACGGCAATCGCACAACCTGAATCAATTAACTTTCTCGCATCGGCAAATTCGCTTGAACCGAAGTTAAAGTTAACCGTCGGCGTAACGATTCCGACTGTTTCGGAACTTGCGAGAAGTGCGATTTCTTCATCCGAAATCGCGTCCAAATGGTCAATCGAAGTTGCTCCCATTTCAATGCAAAGTTTGCTTCCGCCGAGATTTGTAAATTCGTCAACGTGAGCCTTGATGGCGAAATGATTTGCCTTTGCTGTTTCCAAAATTCGCCGTGTTTGTTCTAAATTAAACGCATTTTTTTCGCAGAAAACATCAACGAAAAACGGCTTTTCCGATTTGTCGGAGAAATCAATTCTGTCTTCGTCTATATAACCATATCTACGCCATTTAAACAGGTCGGGAATCATCTGTTCGCAAATAATGCGGACATATTCATCGGAGTTTTCCTTAAATTCTTGCGGAACGGCGTGAGCGGCGAGAAATGTCGGAACTGAATAAATTTTGTGAAGTTTGTCGAGTTCTTCCCAAACGTCCATCATTTTGAATTCGGTTGTTTGATCGAGTCCGTAACCTGTCTTTATTTCAACAGTTGCCGTTCCGTGTGCGAGCATCTTATCTAATCTTTTCAGAGTTGAATCAATCAATTCCTGTTTCGTTGCTTCGCGTGTATGTTTGACCGTCGAGAGAATTCCGCCGCCGTTTGCGAGTATTTCAAGATAATCCGCACCTTTAATTTTTAATTCAAACTCATCGAGCCGATTTCCGCCGTAAATTATATGCGTATGCGGATCAACAAATGCGGGCATCACGACTTTTTCGTTGGCACTAATTGTGTTGTCAGATTCATATAAAGACAAAATTTCTGTGGACTTTCCGACAGCTTTTATAAAATTTCCACTGATCGCAATCGCACCATTTTCGATTATTCCGAGTTCCTGCATCTCTCTGCCTTTCTTGATTTTACCGCTTGTTGCACAAGTTACGAGTTGTCCGGCAGCGTGAATAATCAAATCTACTTTTATTTTATTTTTCATAAACTTCTGTAAGAATTTTGAAGAAAATATATTTTTACCCTTCAAGTATTTTTACATCGAAGTGTATTATAATCTTATTTAAAAATACCAATTCCGACAATAAATTTTCACATTAAAATATTATGGCAACTTATGACGACTTAAAATTTCATCATCGAATTTTTACGAAAAATTACCCATTTTCGCGTTATTCGGTAAAGGATAATCCGTGTGCAAAGTTGGAAAAGCCTGTTCGTGAATGCAAGTTTGCACTTGTTACAACGGCGGGTTTGATGCGTCCCGATGATGAGCGTTTCAGCAATCTGATAAAACTCGGCGACACATCTTTTCGTGAGATTCCGAATGATTTTGAAGTTCAAGATTTGATCGAAGACCACGACAGCGATTCATTTAATCACGATGGAATTACAGCCGACCGAAATCTCGCATTTCCGCTCGATAGATTTAAGGAACTCGAAAAAGAAGGCAAAATCGGTTCATTAAATCACAGACATTTTTCATTTATGGGTTCGATCATTGCACCGAATAGTTTGATAAAAACGTCCGCACCAAACGTCGCAAAGTTGTTGAAGGAAGACAAAGTTGATGCGGTTTTTCTCGCACCTGTCTGACCGTTCTGTGTGCAAGCAGTTGGCTTGATCGCGGCGGAAATTGAACGACACGGAATTCCGACGGTTTCAATTACACTTTTGGAAGAGATAACGAAAATCATCAAACCGCCGCGTGCGTTATTCGTGCCGTTCAAAATGGGTTATCCGCTCGGCGAAGCGAACAATGCAGAACTGCAACACAGAGTTATAAACTCGGCGTTAGAACTTTTTTCACGAAATGATACGCCGATATTGGAATACTATTCTTAACTTCTCAATTTTAGACAGCAAAATATTTTTATTTTCCCATCCTATTTTTTGTTATTTTTTTCATTAACTTTAAATGACAGGAAATCGAGAAATAACATAACCCATTGAGCTAAGAATTTATACTAAAGGATTAAAGCCATTATTTGATGGTCGGCTAAAGCCGAGAAGTTCTTATCAATCAAGTCCGTCAGCTAAAGCAGACGGCAATTCAAAAGACATAAAATTTAATTTTGCGTAACATCAGTTATATGTAATTGCAGACTTGTAATAATCCGCTCAAATTGCCCGAAACTCTTATCTTTGGTATTTTATATGTTTGCGTATTCATAAAAATTATTTACATATAGGAATTTATTATAATGGCAACTGCAGCGAAAAAAACCAATAATACAAAAACTAATAAAACGACGGCAAAGAAAGAGAAAACTGCCAAAGCAACAAATATCGAAGCAAAAGCAGTAAAATCCGTAAAAACTACGCAAGCTGACGGCGCAAGCGGTGTGAAGAAAACGCAGGAAACGGCTGAATCCGCGAAACCGAAAACTCCGGCAAAAAAATCCGCAACTAAAACAACTTCAAAAACTCCGGCAAAATCAACGGCGAAAAGCTATCACGGTTTGGACGAAAAAGCTCTTGTCGGAATTTACCGCAATATGTATATGTCGCGGCGGATTGATGACAAGGAAATTCAGTTAAAAGGTCAGAACAAAATCTTTTTCCAGATTTCCGGTGCGGGACACGAAGCGATTCTGACCGCCGCCGCGCTCGCGATGAAGCCAAAATACGATTGGTTTTTTCCGTATTACCGCGACCGCGCTCTGATGCTCGGGCTTGGAATGACGGCGCAGGAAATGCTTTATTCATCGGTCGGCGCGGAACTCGATCCGAATTCACACGGGCGGCAGATGCCTTCGCATTGGGGACATAAAGATTTGAATGTTCCGTCGCAATCGAGTTGCACGGGTTCGCAAGCACTTCACGCGGTCGGCGCGGCGGAAGCGTCATATCGCGCGTCGCTAGTCAAAGAATTGCAGGACAAGGTTGAAGGTTTCAAAGGCGATGAAGTCGTCTATATGTCAATCGGCGACGGAACTTCGAGCGAAGGCGAATGGTGGGAAGCCTTAAACACTGCGTGTAATTTGAAATTGCCGGTGATTTTCGTCGTCGAAGATAACGGTTACGCAATCTCAACTCCTGTTGAAGTCGGCGTGGCGGGTGGCGACATTGCCGCTCTGGTTTCGGGTTTTCCGAATCTTTTTATCCAAAAATGCGACGGCACGGATGCGCTCGAAAGTTACGAAACTTTTCAAAAAGCCGTAAAATATTGTCGGGAAAGAAAGGGTCCGGCGTTTGTTCACGCGAAGGTAATTCGCCCGTATTCGCATTCGCTTTCGGACGACGAAAAAAATTACCGTCCCGAAGAAGAGCGTCAAAAAGAAGCGGAAATTGATCCGATCAGAACATTTGCCGAATTTTTGATGAACGAAGGAATCGCAAGTTCGGAAGATTTGGAAACATTACGGAAAGAAGTTGATAAGGAGATCAACGAAGCATCGGATATTGCCATAAATACGCCGCAACCCGAAGGCGAAACCGCGCTGAGAAACGTCTTTTCGCCCGACGTTGATCCGACCTCGAAGGATTTTGATACCGAAGACGGCGCGGAACTTTCCGGCAACGCGGGAACGGTTGTTGATTTGATTAATCGCTGTTTGCACGACGAAATGAAACGCGACCCGCGCATCGTTATTTTCGGCGAAGATGTCGCGGACGTTTCGCGCGAAGAACTTCTCGAAACGGTCAAAGGCAAAGGCGGAGTTTTCAAAGTTACGGCAAATTTGCAAAGAGAATTCGGCTCGGCGAGAGTTTTTAATTCTCCGCTTGCCGAAGCAAATATCGTCGGTCGCGCTGTCGGAATGGCGATTCGCGGATTGAAACCCGTCGTCGAAATTCAGTTTTTCGATTATATTTTTCCGGCATTTCACCAGATCAGAAACGAAGTCGCCGTAACGCGATGGAGAAGCGACGGCGACACGAAATGTCCGATGGTGATGCGCGTTCCGGTCGGCGGATACTTAAAAGGCGGTGCGGTTTATCACTCGCAATCCGGCACGACACTTTTCTCGCACACGCCGGGACTAATGATCGCTTATCCGTCAAACGCCTTGGACGCAAACGGTTTATTGCGAACAGCGATTCGCTGTGATGATCCGGTTTTATTCCTCGAACACAAACATTTATATCGGCAGGTTTACAACAAATCGCAATATCCGAGTTCGGAATTTATGATTCCGTTCGGCAAAGCAAAAACTATCCGCGAAGGTTCGGATGTTACAATTGTAACCTTCGGCGCACTCGTTCACCGTTCAAACGAAGCGGCAAAACGCCTCGAAAAAGACGGCGTTTCGGTCGAAATTATTGATTTGCGAACGCTAGTTCCATACGATTGGGAAGCAATCGCCGAATCTGTCAAGAAAACAAACCGCGTCATCGTCGCCCACGAAGATTCGCTTTCCTACGGCTACGGCGCGGAAATCGCTGCGCGAATTTCGGATGAATTATTCGAATATTTAGACGCGCCCGTCAAACGAGTCGGCGCAACCGACACATTCGTCGGCTACGCTCCGCAACTCGAAGATTTCATTCTGCCGCAGATCGAAGATGTCGAAAATGCTTTGCGCGATTTGATGAAGTATTAAATTCTTCTGTATGTAAAGAAAAAAAGAAAGGCAAAGAAAAATTCTTTGCCTTTCTTTTTTTTACTGACAAGTAAAGTTCTGAAAACTTTCGGATAAGACTTTAATACTACGGAACATTAGAGTTGTTGGTATTTGTGTTTCCGTTTGTGGTTGTATTGGTATTGTCAACTGTCCTTGGGCAAAGATCACAAGTTGGTTGACAAGTCCCATCACTACATTCACATTCACCACCTGAACATATTTGCCATGCAAAGCCTTGATTGAGTAGTTTGGTATCTTTTATTTCTTCTTTGGACGAGAACAGAATTTTTGTTATACACCCTTTAATAATACCTTTCTGAAGTTGTGGAAAAAGTGATTTAAATCTCCTACTATTTGGTGGATCTCCAACGATTCCAATTAATTCCAATTCTCCATCATTGCCACTATTAAACGGATTTAAAAGTCTGCCACTGCTTAATTCATCGTTTATTTCGCTATCTCTGAAAAGAGTATCAATATAGGCTTTATTGCAATTAACCTGATCAGGTACTTTGCCTTTGCAGTCATTAGTCGGACACCATCTAAATTTATTATTTTCTTTATTGCCCTGAAATAAAATTAATCTTACGCAACTTGGACTCCGAAATTGATCAAGTGCATTGATAAATTCCTGCAAGACACTAAAGTCGCTATATATAGATCCCTTCAAAATCAATTCGTGATCGGAATAACTCAAGAAAAAATTTTTATCTAACTGCTTTCTCAATTCCTTGGGTAGCACTTCTCTAATCATTACCACATCAACATTGGTACACATTTCCATTTTTTTATTGTCAGATAATTTATTATCGGCAGTCATTTGATTTGAATTGCTCTGATTTGAAATGTTCTGATTATTCTGTGATGGCTCTGTCGTGCATCCGATGCCGAGCAAAACAAATCCCGAAATTAAAAGAGCGACCAAGATTCTACTTGTTTGATTATTCATTTTTTTCTCCATATTGTTTGGGGTTGATTAACATAGAAAGCAGTGTAAATCTAGTCTGCTTGCCAAAGAAGATTGATTTGCCGTCCGGTGTCCACGCAAGATTTGAATAGTAAAGACGCGGATCATTATTGCCGGTCAACTTGCGCGGTTCGCCGTCTTTTAGTGGCGAAATCCATATATCGTCGTTACCGCTTGAACGCGAAGTAAAAGCAATTGATCTGCGGTCAGGCGACAGGTGAAGGTTATAAAAATATGTATCTTTAAGAACCGTTAAATTACGCTGTTCGCCGGTCTTCAAAGAAACTGCCCGAACCGGAACTTCCGGCGGTGTCAGGGTAAATTCCTTAGTGTCCTTTTTTACAGCGAAAATCAGTTCATCTTCCGTTTCCGTCCATCCTAAAAGTTTAATATTATCTTCTGTTTCTAAAACTTTTTGTTGTTGGTTGGTTTCGGTATCGTAAAGCCAGATGAGGTATGCTCTTTTTCCGTCAGAATTTACCTTTTTCGTCTGAGAACTGAAAGCAATCCTGTTTCCATCCGATGCCCAAATCGGACAATAAAGATATTGATTATTGTCCTGATTGTCAGAAAGTTTTCGCTCATCCGAACCGTCGGCAGATATAAGCCACATATTTGAAATTCCTTCTCTAGTCGCCGGAAAAGCTAAGATGGAAGACTTCGGCGACCAACTTATATGTTTGACCTGAGTTCTAAGATAGGGCGAAATCGAATATTCCAATCCAGCCACACCATCAGCAGAGAGAAGTTTTAATTGGTCGCCCGTGCTTGCTACGCTCCAAAGTTCAAAATTCTGACCGTCAAGTCTGAGAAATGCGACCGTTTTTCCGTCTGCCGACCATTGCGGTAAAAATCCATTTTCGGCAAGTTGCAGCGGACGGGCATCTTTTGAAGTTGACTGCATTATTATCGAACCGTTTAGGAGATTGTTGCCCTGGCGCAGATTTCTGATTGATTGATAAACAATCGAGTTATTGTCCGGCGAAACATCCGCCCATAATTCCGCGTCAATTTGTGATGCGACGAGCGATTCCTTAGCATCGTCTATATCTATTCTCCAAAGATCAGCATTTTCGGTTACGGTGCTGAATAAAATCCGCTCTCCGTCCGAAGATATATCTTGAATAAAACTGTCGCCGTCGGCAAATGAAACTTGAACAGGCTCGCTTCCTGTCAGATCGGTTGTAAATATTTGATAAAATTCTTCTGCTTTTTGGCTG